>JBDIAG010000320.1:0-5740 GCA_039812305.1 Actinomycetales bacterium
CGAGCCGTTGTTCGCCGCCCTGCAGGCTCGACGCGACTTAGCCGATGGTCGCCGAGTCGTCGGCTTCGAGGTCACGTTCGCCGTGGAGGATCCCGATGCGGCCGCGGCCGCCGCCCTGGCCCACGGCGGCAGCGTCCTGATGGATCGGACGACGATCGCCGGCGTCGGCGACCTCGTCTGGCTGGCCGATCCGTCCGGGAACCCCGTCGGGGCCATGCGCTTCGACCCCGACGCGGCATGAACGCCCCGATGGTCGCGTTCGGTCCCGGGCCGACGGCCGCTGATCACTCCCGAACGGAGCATTTGTGTTGCCTGGCAACGGAAATGCTCCAGACGAGAGGCCCTTGGTAGACTGAGGGCATGCATTTGTACTTCCTGTGACGGCTGAGTAGGCCCACCGCGCTCGTGGGGCATCTCCGAGTCTGCGGCGGCCGCTCGTCCTGACCCCTTTCGGGTCGCCGTCATTGTGCGCGCCCATTCGCCCTGGCCGGCTCGCGGTGCGCTCGCTCGAAGGACTCACATGCCTACCCACCGCCTTCCCGCGCGCCGTCGCGCGCAGCTCGTCCTCACCGACGTCTCCGTGATGCGAGGCGCCACACACGTTCTCGACCACGTCGACCTCACCCTCACCCACTCCTCGCGGGTGGCGATCGTCGGCGAGAACGGCAGGGGCAAATCGACCCTGCTCCAGGTTCTCGCCGGAACCCTCACCCCCGACAGCGGCACGGTCCAGCGCATCGGCACGATCGGAGTCGCCGAGCAGGAGATGGACGCGGCCGACGAGCGAACCGTCGGAGAAGCCGTGGCCGACGCGATCGCCGAACCACTCGCCGCGCTGGCGAGACTCGACACGGCCAGCCACGCGCTCGCCCACGGCACCGATTCCGCCGCCGAGGAGTACGCGGCCGCCCTCGAGGATGCCGAGACGCTCGACGCCTGGAGTGCGCAGCGCCGGGTACAGATCGCGCTCGAAGCCCTCGATGCGGAGACCGATACCGCCAGGCTGCTGGCCGATCTCTCGGTGGGTCAGCGGTATCGGGTGCGGCTGGCGTGCCTGCTGGGCTCCGATGACGACTTCCTGCTGCTCGACGAACCGACCAACCATCTCGACAGCGGCGCACTGGAGTTCCTGACCGCTCGGCTTCGAGGACGTGACGGCGGCGTCGTGGTCGTGAGCCATGATCGGGCCCTGCTATCGGAGTTCGCCGAGACCGTTGTCGACCTCGACCCGTCCTCGGACGGTCGTCCGCGGGTCTACGGGGGCGGCTTCGCCGGCTACCGAGAGGGACGCCTGGCCGAACGGCAGCGCTGGGAGCAGGACTACGACCGACAGCAGGCCGAGCACGCGCGGCTGCAGGACAGCCTGAGCGCCGCACAGAACCGACTCGTCTCGGGCTGGCGCCCGGAGAAGGGTTCGCCGAAACACGGCCGCGCCACCCGAGCGGGCAGTCTCGTGCAGAACGTGCATCGCCGGCAGCAGGCACTCGACGCGCACGCCGTCACCGTGCCCGAACCCCCGCAAGTCTTCCGGCTTCCCGACCTTCCCACCCGTACCGGCGCGACTCTGCTGAGCGTCGATCGAGTGGGCGCCGCCGGACGGCTTCGCGGGCCGGTGTCCTTCTCGCTGTCCCGCCGCGGCCGACTCGTCGTGACCGGCCCGAACGGCGCCGGCAAGTCCACCCTGCTCGGAATCGCCAGTGGTGAGCTGGTTCCGGACACGGGTGCGGTTCGGAAGCCGCGCGGGACGCGTCTGGGGTTTCTCCGGCAGGAGTCCGATCTGCCGCCTCATCGGCGCGCGAACGAGGTGTACAACGCGCATGTCGATGCGCTGGTCTCGGCCGGCATTGTGCCGTCGTCGGCGGCGGTCGGCATGTCGCAGCTCGGCCTCTTGACGCCGCGAGATTCGAGCAAGCGGGTGGGCGAACTCTCGGTGGGGCAGCAACGCCGCCTCGATCTGGCGCTGGTGCTCGCCGGGCGTCCTCACGTGTTGCTCCTGGACGAGCCGACGAACCATCTCTCGATCGCGCTCGTCGACGAGCTCACCGAAGCCCTGGCAGCATCCCAGGCGGCCGTGGTCCTGTCCTCCCACGATCGGCAGCTCCTGCGGGACGTGGCCGGCTGGCCACGCCTCGACCTGTCACTGACGGCGCAGAGCGGGGTGTTGGCCTGACCGAAGAGGCTCTCCGGGACAGGGGCGGACGATCGGCGCGCCAAAGGCGGCTCGTAGGCTCTCCGGGAACAAGGGTGGTCGGAGATGAAGATGGAGCTTTCAGTAACAACGCGGGCGGTCGGGTACACGTCGGAAGGACGATCCACCGTCGGGCACCTCGCCCTTCCCGGAGGTTCGGATCCGCGGCCGGCGGTGCTCATCGCCCACGAAGGTGCCGGGCTGAACGACTTCCAGAGGAATCGCGCCGATCAGCTCGCGGCACGTGGCTTCGCCGCTTTCGCGATGGACTATCACGCCGGGCGCTGGTACTCCGATCCGGCGGAGAGGATGGCGCAGCTGGGCCCCGTCCTCGCCGATCCCGATCGGATGCGAGACATCGGCATCGCCGCACTGGAGGCGTTGCTTCGCGAACCACGCGTGGACGCCTCGAAAGTCGCCGTGATCGGCTACGGGGCCGGCGGTTCGATCGCGATGGAGGTGGGCCGCGCCGGAGTGCCGCTTCGGGCCATCGCCGCGGTCAATCCAGTGCTGTCGGCGGGAAGGTTGGCGGACTCCGAGCGCATCACCTGTCCGCTCCTCGTCAGCCTCGGGTCGAAGGATCCGCTGTCTCCTCCGGAATTGCGCGCGTCATTCGCCGAGGAGATGGATCGCGCGCACGTCGACTGGCAGATGCTCGTCCATGGCGGAGCCGAACACGTCTTCCACATGCCTCCGCTTCTGAATGACGGTTCGGTAGCCGGTCCGGACGACGACATTGCTGTCACTCCGGGCGTGAGTTACAGCCCTCGCAACGCCGAGCGGTCGTGGGCTGCGATCCTCGAGCTTCTCGACGAGGTCTTCGGGGAAGAAGCAGCCCTGCGGAAATCCTCACCTAGGTCGGACGGCTGCCCCTACTGACTCGTCTGCGCCGGATTCCTAGCGTCGACGACATGGAGAACAACGCCGAGAATCTCAACGCCATCGCACAGTGGGCGGTGTCCCTCATGGAGTCGCTGGGCGGTCCGGGAGCGGGCCTCGCGATCGCTCTGGAGAATCTGTTCCCCCCGCTGCCGAGCGAGGTCATCCTGCCTCTGGCGGGTTTCACGGCCAGCCGAGGGACGTTCAGTCTCATCGAAGTATTGCTGTGGACGACGCTGGGTTCGGTGGTCGGAGCGCTCGCCCTGTACGGACTCGGGGCCTGGTGGGGGCGCGACAGGCTGCGATGGGTCGTCGCGCGCATGCCGCTGATGCGGGTCGGCGACGTGGACGAGGCGGAGGCATGGTTCGCCCGGCACGGTTCCACGGCGGTGTTCCTCGGTCGGATGATCCCGCTGTTCCGCAGCCTCATCTCCATCCCGGCAGGTATCGAACGGATGGCGCTGATGCGGTTCACTCTTCTGACGACCGTAGGTAGCGCCATCTGGAACACGATCTTCGTGCTTGCCGGTTACTACCTGGGGGAGAGCTGGGAACTTGTCGAGCAGTACGCCGATGTCTTCCAGAAGATCGTCATCGCGACGGTCGCGATCGGCGTGATCGGGTTCGTGGTGCTCAGGCTGCGTCAGCGCGCACGCGAGAAGAAGATGGCCCCATGATCAGCCAGACGCCGTCCGGAGCTGGGCGTCGTGATGGCATTCGGCGGACCGCTCGTGGGCTCGCCGCCGGCATTCTCATGGCGGTGCTGGTCCCCGCTCTCGTCCTGGCGCTCCTTGCCGCACCGCTGTCCATGACACCGGCCCGGGTCGTCACGGGCTGGAGCGCCCGACGGCTGAGCTGGGTCGACGGAACGTCCCGTCGTCCTCACCCAGGCGGCGGACGGCTACTCGCGTTGCTGGTCGTCGAGTCGCTCCTGGGGCTGCTGAGCGCGGGCGTGGTCGTCCTGATGGCGATGGGCCTGGTCGTCGCTGGACAGATGCTCGTCGGCGCGGCGACGGGCGGGGCCGTGCCGATCTTCGATGCCGGGCCTGGCGCGGTCACCTGGCCGGTCGTGGCTGTCTACGCACTGCCCGGCGCGCTCCTGCTGTTTCTCGCGACATCCGGCCTCTCCGGCATCGCGTGGCTCGACCGCCAGGCGTGGGCGAGTCTGGCCCGACCCGGTGTCGGTGAGCTCACCCGCGAAGTCTCCCGGTTGCACGGCACGCTGGACGATGTGGTCGCCGCCGTCGATGCCGAGCGGCGCCGGATCGAGCGGGACATCCACGACGGAGTGCAGCAGCGGGTCGTCGCGCTGGCGATCGTCCTGGCCCGCGCCGAACGTACCGATGACCCGGTCGAACGCCGCGAGTTGCAGCAGCGGGCACGTGCGGAGACCCAGAACGTCCTCGACGACCTGCGGGCCGTTGCGTGGCGCACCTATCCCGCGATGCTCGTCCGGGACGGCCTGCTCGTCGCTCTCGAAGCCCTCCGGGACCGCACCGAGACCCCGGTACGACTCCACCTGGACGTCCCGCAGGTGGGAGACCGAGCCGCCGAGGCGGCCGCCTACTTCGTCATCAGCGAGGCGGTGACCAACGTGATCAAGCACGCCGATGCGTCGCACATCGACATCCGCGTCGCGCAGCGGGGGCCGAACCTGGTCCTCAGCGTCCGGGACGACGGCAGAGGCGGAGCTGAACCGACAGGTCCCGGCCTGGCGGGCATCGCGTCCCGGGCCGCCGCACGAGGGGGGCGCCTCCACGTCGAGAGCCCACCGGGCGGACCGACGACGATCGAGGCGGTGATCCCGTGCGGATAGCGATCGCCGAGGACTCCACCCTGCTCCGTGAGGGCATCGCCGGCCTCCTCACCGCCGAAGGGCATACGGTCATTCACTCGGTGGGCGATGCCGACGAACTGCTCCGAGCTGTCGCCACGGACCCGCCGGACCTCGTGATCCTCGACGTGCGCATGCCTCCCGATTTCGTGGACGAAGGCATTCACGCCGCACTTCGCATCCGGCGCGAATGGCCGGATATCGCGGTCATCGTCCTCTCGCAATACGTCGAGCGCCGTCACGCCAGCGAGCTGCTCGACGGACGGGGCGGCGTTGGCTACCTCCTGAAAGATCGCGTCTCGGACATCGGTGGCTTCCTCGACGCCATCGAGCGTGTCCACGTCGGCGGAACCGCCTTCGACCCCGAGGTCATCCGCCAGCTCATCGCCGCCAAGAACGAACCGGATACCAGGTTCACGACCCTGACCGAACGGGAGCGCTCCGTGCTGGAGCTCATCGCCCAGGGCCACAGCAACGCCTCGATCGCGGGCCAGCTCTTCGTCAGTCAGAGCGGGATCGAAAAACACATCAACGCGATCTTCACCAAGCTCGACATCGCATCCGATACGACCTATAACCGCCGCGTTCTCGCCGTGCTGACCTATCTTCGCGACAGATAGCGCACGGAGAGTGCAGACGGTGTGCTGGTCGGTGAGCGGTCGTGCGCGACAGATCACCGCCAGGCGGACGACTCAGGTGGGCCGGTATCGCAGGGCGACCGCCCCCGACCGGAACTCCTGGCGCTCCACGAGCTGGAGCTGGATGCGCTCGCGCAGACCGGCGAGCAACGTCGGCCCGTGCCCGGCCAGGACCGGCTGCACCAGGAACTCGTACTCGTC
>JBDIAG010000321.1:0-5740 GCA_039812305.1 Actinomycetales bacterium
GCGGTCGAGCCCGCGGAGTCGCCGATCCTCAACGGTGGCTCGCCCGGCCCGCACAAGATCCAGGGTCTCGGTGCCAACTTCGTGCCGGAGATCCTCGACACCTCCATCTATGACGAGGTCATCGACATCAACGCCGAGACCGCGGTGCAGTGGGCTCGCCGGGCGGCGGCCGAGGAGGGCCTGCTCGTCGGCATCTCCTCCGGTGCTGCGATCGCCGCCGCGGTGCAGGTGGCCCAGCGTCCGGAGAACGCCGGCAAGACGATCGTCGTCGTCATCCCCTCGTTCGGCGAGCGGTACCTGTCGACGATTCTCTACAGCGACCTTATGGACTGATCTTGTCGTCTCGACTGACTCAGACGCCCCGCTCCGGCGGGGTGTCTTTCTCTGATCTGGCCGCACACGCCGCGCGTCGGATGCTGGAGGACATCGAAGTCGCCCAGGCCAAGGATCCCGCGGCCGGTTCGGCGCTCGAGCTGTTTCTGACCACGCCTGGGCTGCATGCCATCTGGGCTCATCGGCTGGCGCACCGGCTCTGGCAGACCCCGGGCCTGCGGCTGCCCGCGAGACTGGTCGCGCATGTCTCCCGCTCGATCACCGGCATCGAGATCCACCCCGGCGCGACCATCGGACGGCGCTTCTTCATCGACCACGGGATGGGCGTGGTGATCGGGGAGACCGCCGAGGTCGGCGACGACGTGATGCTCTATCACGGCGTCACGCTCGGTGGCCGCTCGCTGGAGAAGGTCAAGCGGCACCCGACGGTGGAGGACGGCGTCACGATCGGCGCCGGTGCCCGCGTGCTCGGGCCGGTGGTGATCGGCGCAGGCGCCCAGATCGGTGCGAACTCCGTCGTGGTGAAGGACGTTCCGGCCGGAGCGGTCGTCGTCGGAGTGCCCGGGAAGGTCCGCCAGCTGTCTCCGGAAGTGGCCCGGCAGGCCGAGGAGGCCCACAACATCGATCCGGCCATCTGGATCTGACCCGCCCGGCTCGGCCACCCGGCGGACTTGTGCGGGGTCGTCCGTAGAAGCCCGGGGCGGTCCGGCAGCCGGAGATGTCTGCGGCCTGCGGGGGCCGGATCGCAGCGTGATCCAGCCACTCCTGCGCCCCACTGACCGGTTATGGGCTCATCAGCCAGCGACCGCTGGCGAGTGGGCCCATAACCGGTCAACGCGCGACCAAGCGGCTGGTCGAGGTCGCCCGAGCGTCGGCGGGCGCCGGTGAGCGTCGCCGAGCGCCGGCGGGCGCGACAAGGATGGTGCGAGAGCGTTGCCTACTGCACAACGCTGGGCCTTGGGCCTTGGGCCTTGGGCCTGTGTCTGGCGCTGGGCCGTCTGTCCGCCTGGCGCTGGGCCGTCCGTTTTAACGTTAGGCCGCTCGCCTGGAGCATTTCCGTTGCCAGGAGCCTGTTGCACGAATGCGGCTGGGAACGCGGGACACGCCCGATCGGGGTGGAAGTGTCCTGCCAACCGTGATGTGTCCTGTCAGACGGGGCGGATGTCACGCGTCTGGCAGGACACACCACGATTGGCAGGACACAAAGGCGGCCAACGACGGGTGCGTGGGGCCTGTGTGGCACCGGCCCGGGCGCGCATTCCCGACATGACTCCTTCGCCGACCACGCCAGAGGATCACGCACACCCGCCTGGAGCATTTGTGTTGCCAGGCAACAAAAATGCTCCGCTTGAAGGTGGTTGAGGCCGCCCGGGCCTAGCTCGCCCGGCCTCGGCTGGCTCACGCGCCCCGGCCCGGTCTAGCGCACCTGGTAGCGCAGCACCCGCCCCAGGCCCACTCGGTAGGGCACCCCGGCCTCGGCTGGCGCACCTGCCCAGGCTCACCCGGTGGGCGCCCAGCCCCGGTGCTGGCTCACGCGGGGGCGCACCTGCCCAGGCTCACCCGGTGGCGCACTCGCCCGGGCTCACCCGGTGGGGCGCCCGGCCCCGGTGCTGGTTCACCCGGCGGGCGCTAGTTCACCGCCCGGGCGATGGCGTCGAAGGCGGCGACCGTGGAGAACAGCTTCCAGGCGTCCTGCGGTGTTGGCCAGGACGAGAGTTTCACCGCGACAAGGCGTTCCGAGCGGTTGATGTAGATCATCTGGCCGTGGATGCCCAGGCAGAGCAGTACGTTGTCGCCCGGGTAGGGCAGCCAGAACTGGTTGCGGTACATGCCGCCGGGCATCCGGTTGTCCCCGGGGCTGCGCTCGAACGCCTCCCGCGAGTCGGGTGCGCCGCGCCGGGTGTCCTCCACCCACGAGGGCGAGACCACCTGCAGGGTGCCATCGAAGGCGGCGCCGTCGGCGAGCACCATCAGCCCGAAGCGGGCCATGTCGCCCAGCGCGGCCGAGATCCCGCCGTCGAACATGCCGGTGCCCTTGGAGTCGACGCCGATGTTGGCATCGAACTCGACGCCCAGCTTCGACCAGATGAGCTCCGAGAGCAGCTCCGGGAACCACTTGCCCGACGCGGCCTCGCAGACCCAGCCGAGCACGTCCGACTCGCAGCTGCGGTAGTCGAAGGCGCCGCCGTGAGGACGTTCCTGCTGCAGGGAGCGCAGGAAACCGCGCATCGAGCTCGGAACGCCGTCGTGACGCCGGGGCGCCCAGCCGAAGGCCTGTTCCAGCACGCGCACCTCGGCGTCCGGGTTGAGGTACTCCTCGGAGAACCTGATCCCGGAGCGCATGTCGAGCACCTGCTGCACGGTCGCCCCGGCGTACCCGCTGTCGCCCAACTGTGGGACGTAGTACGAGACGGACCGGTTCACGTCGATCAGCCGATGGTCGACGAGCACCCCCAGGGTCATCCCGACCAGGGACTTGCTCACCGACATCAACAGGTGTGGAGTCGCGGCGGTCATCCCCTCCGCGTACCGCTCGGTCAGAACCGTGCCGTCGTGCACGACCATCCACGCGTCGGTGTCGGTGTAGTCGATGACCTCCTGGACGGTGCGGGTCTCACCGATGTAGTCGGTCAGGGAGATCTGTCCGAGATCCTGAGTCCGGGACGGCAACCGCCAGACCGGGCCGGAGCCCCGGCTGATCGTGGCCGTGGGAAAAATCTCGGCCATGTGCCGGAACGTCCAGCGCAGTTGAGTCGCGGAT
The DNA here is from genome assembly GCA_039812305.1 of Actinomycetales bacterium. Classification (GTDB taxonomy): domain Bacteria; phylum Actinomycetota; class Actinomycetes; order Actinomycetales; family CAWJMD01; genus JBDIAG01. The sequence goes on from JBDIAG010000321.1 coordinate 3,095, forward strand.
TGCCAGTTCTCCAGAGTCACCGGCATTGGCGGCCGACTCGCATCCGAGCCGATCATCGGACAGACCTCCCCATCGATATGAGCGTGATGACAGCGGCGCGCGGCCCGAGCCGCCTTCCCGGGCCGGTGAGCGCAACTATTTCAGGCTACTTGGTGATCGAAGAGCTCTGGGTGGGAACCCCCCCACTCGACTGCTCCGGCAGAGCCCGGCCGGTGTATTGGTCCCGGATGCACTTGATCAGGTGCTTCGCTCGGATCGTCAGCACATCGCCGGACGTGTCGCTGTGCCGCTGCAGCCTTCCGCGCGCCACCAGCACGCCGAGATCGGCGCCCTTCCACCGGTAGTCGCCGGCGCCGTAGATGCGCAGGAAGAAGACCTCGGATTCGTCCTGGAGCTGGTGCCAGTCGAGCGCGGCCCGCCGGAAGACCAGGTCACCGGAGCCGTCCACGTAGTACTGCCCGGTGGGCGCGGCCTTGTTGATCAGCTCGATCACCGGAGAGGTCTCCTTGATGATCATGTGGCTCCACAGGTCCTCCGAGGCCAGTTCGCGCCAGCGCTGGTTGATCTCCTCGACGTCCAGTTCGAAGTCGACGTCGAGGTACTCCAGCAGGTGGAACAGGAACAGCGGGACGTCCGCGTAGGCGCCGGCGGTGACGTTGGTGATGGCCGTGGCACCGCTGATCCGCGGGTTGAGCTCGCCGAGGTAGACCTCGTCGGTGTCGGCGTCGACCAGGATGTCGACCTCGAAGAAGCCCCGGTAGCCCTCCTGACCCAGCCGGTCGCCCAGGCGCCGGACGAGGTCGCCCGCCGTCACCCGCAGGTCGTCCGGGAGCACGTCCGGGAACATCTCGTTGCCGCACCAGCCGCCGCGGTACGGGGTCAGCTCCGCGTGCCCGGTCAGCTCGGTCATGAACGGGCCGACGATGGTTCCGCTGCGGGTGATGACCGCCTCGACGGCCACCGGCCGCGGGTTGATCCGCTTCATCACCTTGACCTCGTGGCCGATGACGTCCCCGCTGCACTTCTTCCAGCTCGTCTCGTCGCTGACGAAGAACGTCGTCTTGCCGGAATCGCCGTACGCGGTCTGGATCACCAGATCGCTGCCCAGCCCGGCCTCCTCGCACTGCTTGATCAGGTCCTCGTAGTCGTCCACCTTGGTGAGGATGTTGGGCACGCTGGGCACGCCGACCTCGTTGCCGAGCCGGGTGGTGACGAGTTTGGAGTCGAGGCGGTCGCGCAGCTCACACTTGGGCAGGATGAGGTCGTAGCCCAGCTCGTCGCAGATCCGCTCGGTCTCCTCGTCGAAGAACACCATCGCGACCTTGGGCCGGATGCCCGGTCGCACGTGCTGGCGCATGTGCTGACGGACCTCGGGGTGCACGAGCAGCCAGTTGTTGATCTGCTCGCCGCTCTCGAACTCGATGTAGGGCTTGTACTTTGGGGTGAATACCCGCGGATGGGCGCCGTCCCACCCGTCGTAGTAGGTCACGTACGAGAAGTGGCGGGACCACCTGTCCAGGCCGAGCAGGTTGAACGGGGTCGCCCCGATGAAGTAGATCGGCACCTCGTTCGTGCGGAAGAAATGTCGGACCTCGGAGATGTTGCGCAAAGGTCGCTGCAGCGCGCGCGCAGTACTGGACGTGTGGGCTGCGTAATGCGCATCGGTGGCGACGCTGATCTCCCGCACCGCGGGGTCTTCACTGCTCTCGGCCATTTCGTCCGCCTCGTCTCGTTTCGTCCCGGGGCAACACCTTACGTGGGCGCCAGGAAAACCCTAGTGGGGCACCGAGTCCTCGGGGACGTCAAGTCAACGAACGAACATCATCGGGTCGGACGACGATCCGTCGCGGTGGACGCCCTCAGCCGCCCATCCCGCGCAGGAAGTCCTCCACCTCGGCGGCCAGATCGTCGCCGTGCGGCAGCTCCGACTCCGGCAGCTGACCGGCGCCGCCCAGGGTCAGCTCGGTGGAGTCGGCGTCGAAGGCCTTCTCCATGCCGGCGATCGCCTCCTGCAGCTGTGGAGACTGCTTGACCTGTTCGTCCACCTTGCCCAGCACGTCGACACCGGCGTCCCGCAACGTCTGGGTCGGCAGTTCCAGATCCGCCGCCTCGGCCATCGTCTCCAGCAGCGCGACCGCGGCCGGCGGGTACTCGATCTCGGACAGGTAGTGCGGCACGTGCACGGCGAAGCCCATCGAGTCGACACCGTTCTCACCGAGGCGCAGCTCGAGAAGGGCCATCGCGTTGCCGGGAACGCGCAGTTCCTCGAACCAGCGCGGATTGCCGGCGATCAGCTCCCGCCGGGAGGCGTGCGCGGTCATCCGCAGCGGACGAGTGTGCGGAGCGGCCCAGGGGATGCCGTGCCCGGAGACGGTCTTGGCGATGCCGAAGTGATCGGCCAGCTCGCGGACAGCGCCCGCGAAGGCCTCCCACTGGAAGTCCGGCTCGGGCCCGCGCAGCTGGTAGAACTCCCGGCCGGCCGCGTCGCTCAGGACGTCGAGGGTGAGCTGGAACGACTCGATGTGGGAGAAGCGGTCACCCGAGAAGGTCATCACCGGTCGACGGCTGCGGTAGTCGATGAGCTGATCGCAGTCGAAGGCCGCGACCGTGCGCCGCTCCAGCGTGCTGGCCAGGTGCCCGGCAGCC
>JBDIAG010000322.1:0-5732 GCA_039812305.1 Actinomycetales bacterium
TGGACCAGCGGGTGGACGCCGCGCGAGGCGACCAGGTCGGCGAAGGCGGTCCGGGTGGTGAATCGCGGCTCCAGGCCGAGATCGGCTCGCATCCGGGTGGTGTCGACCACCCGGCCGTAGGTGAGCAGCCGCATCAGGTCCGGGCCGAGGTTGACCCCGAAGGTCTTGCCGAGCAGGCGGCAGACCGTGTTCAGCCGCCCCCGCGGCACCGGCAGCGGCGGGCGGCCGGTGATCCCCAGCGCCTGGTGCAGGCTCAGTACGCCGTCGGCGGCGACATTGACCGTGCCGGTGGTCTCGCCGACGGTGGCGAGCTCGAGCGCGGCGATCAGGTCGTCCTCGTGGATGAACTGCAGCCGGGGATCGAAGCCGAGCACGGTCGGGGCCACCGGCAGCCGGAAGTAGTCGGTGAACTCGGTCTGGACGCCGTGGCCGATCGTGTTGGCGAAGCGGAGCACGGCGACGTCGACATCCGGCCGGCGCCGGCTGAACCCCCGCACGTAGCCCTCGACCTCGACCGCGTCCGCGCCCCAGCCGGATCGCGGCACGGATTTCGCCGTGTCGTCCTCGGTGAAGCAGGCCGGATCCTTCGGGCTGCCGCCGTAGACCGCCGTCGTCGACTTCACCACCAGCCGGCGCAGGGTCGTCGACTTCCCGCAGGCCGCGAGCAGCTGCATGCTGCCGATGACGTTGATCTCCTTCATCGGCGTGCGCCCGCCCGCCCCGGTCGGGGTCGCGATGACGCTCATGTGGACGACGGTGTCGACGTGGCCGCGTTCGATGATCTTGGCGATCACCGGGTTGCGGATGTCGGCGCGGACGAACTGCGCCCCGCCCAGATCGTGTGTGGGTGGCACGACGTCCACCCCGATGACCGTGTCGACGTCGGGGTGGGCGCTCAGCTGGCGCGCGAAACGCCCACCGAGGTACCGGGAGACACCCGTGACGAGGACTGTTCTGGCCAAGGTTGCGGCACCTGCCCCCTTGTGGCGGTCAGCTGGTGGCGATCGTGTCGGCGAGCCCCGGCCGGCAATCGTGCCGGGGCCCGTCCTGACTCACTTGCGGTTACGACGCTGGTGACGGGTCTTGCGCAGCAGCTTCCGGTGCTTCTTCTTGGCCATCCGCTTGCGGCGCTTCTTGATGACTGAACCCATGGAACCTCGTTCGTAACGGGCGACACGTCAATGTCACCTGGTCAGGAGTGGACAACACCTCAGAATAGTCGAGATCGCGCCGGGCTCCGACCGCGCCTCGTCGAAGTCGTCGCCAGATGGACGCTCCGGCATCCGGTTGACGGCCGGGCGGCCGGAGATCGCCGGCTTTTCGGCTCCCCACCGGATGCTCGACACCTGCCCGGACGGACGACGGCGTCAGCTGCCGGTCTCGGTCTCCTCGTCGACGAAGGCCGTCCGCAGATACTGCTCGACCGCCGCCTCCGGCACCCGGAACGACCGGCCGACCCGTACGGCGGGGAGCTCGGCGTTGTGCACCAACCGGTACACGGTCATCCGGGAGACGCGCATGATCTCCGCCACCTCGGCCACGGTGAGGAATCGCACCTGGCCGAGCCCCTGCTGTGACATGTGACCCTGGTCCCATCGCGTATCGGTTCGGCGTACCCGCCCTGGCCACCCCCGGGTGGGACGACCGATTTCTCCATGCTAGTGGGTGAATGGGCAGCGCGGCGACCATCCGCTCGACGCGCCCGGGGTGGGGTGCCGCCGCCCACCCCCGCGGAGCCGGGTCGGCTCAGTCGAACCAGGCGTCCAGACCGTGCAGCGGAAAGACGCTGCGCCGGGTGGCCATCACCGCCCGGTCGACCGCGTTCTCGGTGTCCGGCGAGACCCACTTCTCGAAGTCGACGTCGTCCCCGTCGGTCATGAGCTCCGGCGCCTCGCGGCCGAACCGCTCGAGCACGTCCTCCAGCCAGGCCGCCGGCACCGGCGTCTGCGGAGCGACCGGGGCGTGCGCGGCGATGCCGACCAGGTGCGACCACGACCGGGGCACCACGTCGATGATCTCGTAGCCGCCACCGCCGGTCGCCAGCCACCGGCCGCCGCAGACCTCGTGCGCCAGGTCGTGCAGCATCATGGCCACCTTGCGCTGGGCGTCCACCGAGACCGCCAGGTGCGACAGCGGATCGAGCTTGTGGGAATCGCAGCCGTGCTGGGTGACCAGGACCTCGGGTTCGAACGCCCGCAGCAGGGCCGGCACCACCGCGTCGATCGCCCGCATCCATTCCGCCCCCTTGATCCACGGCGGCAGCGCGACGTTGACCGTGTCGCCCAGCGCATTCGGTCCGCCGAGATCGTCGGCGAACCCGGAGCCGGGGAAGAGCACCTGACCGGTCTCGTGTACCGAGATGGTGAGCACTCGCGGATCGTCCACGAAGAACGACTCGGTGCCGTCGCCGTGGTGCACGTCGATGTCCACGTAGGCGACCTTCTTGGCACCCATCTCGAGCAGCCGGTCGATCGCCCCGGCGACGTCGTTGTAGATGCAGAAGCCGCTGGCCCGATCGGCCATCGCGTGGTGCATTCCTCCGCAGAAGTTCACCGCATGTGCCACGTCGCCGTTCCAGACCGCGTCCGCGCAATCCAGCGACGCCTGAAAGATCCGCGCACTCGCATCGTGGATACCTTCGTAGGCCGGATCGTCCTCGGTGCCGAGCCCGCGACTCGCGTCGGCCAGACTCGGATCCTTCGAGGCGGTTTTCACCGCTTCGATGTAATCGCGATCATGCAATCGGGCAAGGGCTTCGTCGGAGGCCACCTCCGCTCCGCGCACACTCACCCCGGGCAACTCGAAAAGACCGAGCTGGCGACAGAGCTCAGCGGTCAGTTCCAGCCGGAGGGGTGACATCGGATGACCAGCACCGAAGTTGTACCGGGCGAAAACGGGGTCCCAAATGACCCTGGTACCGGAGTCCATGGGTCTGACGCTAGCGTCGCTGCCGATGTCGCGCGCTGATCGCGCGCCGGAAAGCCATAACCGCTTCCCAATTGAGACCCGCTGGACGACTTGGAGGAACCTCGTGAGCGAGAATCAGGTCGCGATCGAGCGGCCGTCACGCTCCGCCGGAGTGCGCAATTGGATCGACCAGCTCGGTCGGGCCCAACCGGCCCGACTCGCCCTCATCGTCTTCGCCGGCGTCATCGCGGTGACCGCCGCGTTGCTGTCGATGCCGATGGCCACCGTGAGCGGGGAACGGGCGCCGTTCGTGGACGCCCTCTTCACCGCGACGTCGGCGGTCTGCGTCACCGGCCTGACCACCGTCGACACCGGCAGCTACTGGTCGATGTTCGGCCAGGTCGTGATCCTTTCCGCGATCAAGGTCGGCGGCCTCGGGGTGATCACGATCGCCGCCCTGCTCGGCCTGGCGGTCTCCCGCCGGCTGGGGCTGACCGGCCGGCTGCTCGCCCAGCAGGAGACCAAGACCGATCGGCTCGGCGAGGTCGGCGCCCTGCTGCGCTTCGTCATCCTGGTCTCCACCGGTCTGGAGCTGATCCTGACCCTGGTTCTCTTCCCGCGCTTCCTCACCCACGAGGAGAGCGCCGGGACCGCCCTGTGGCACGCGGTCTTCTACGCGCTGTCGGCGGTGAACAGCGCCGGTTTCACCTCGCACCCCGGTGGCCTGCCGGACTACGCCAGCGGCGACTGGTGGCTGTGCCTGCCGATCTCGATCGGCGTCTTCGTCGGCGGAATCGGTTTCCCGGTGCTGGTGACGGTCGGACGCGGCTGGCGGCGGCCGTCCAGGTGGAATCTGCACGCCAAACTCACCCTGTCGACGACGCTGGTGATCCTGGCCATCTCGCTGGTGATGTACGCGACCTTCGAGTGGACCAATCCCACCAGCCTCGGACCGTTGAGCTTCGGCGACAAGCTGCTGAACATCATCGTCCTCGCCGTGATGCCGCGCTCGGGCGGCTTCTCGATCATCCCGATCTCCCAGTTGCACGAGCAGACCTGGCTGGGCACGAACGTGATGATGTTCATCGGCGGCGGCAGCGCGTCCACGGCCGGCGGGATCAAGGTGACCACCGTCGCCGTCCTGGTGCTGGCCACCGTGGCCGAGGCGCGCGGCGACGCCGACGCGGAGGCCTTCGGACGCCGGATCCCGCCGGCCACCCTGCGGCTGGCGGTCACCGTCCTGGCCGCCGGGTCGGCGATGTGCGTCGGCGCCACGATGGCCCTGCTGGCGATCACCAAGGCCCCTCTGGACGTGGTCATGTTCGAGGTCATCTCCGGCTTCTCGACCTGCGGGCTCAGCCTCGGGCTCACTCCGCAGCTGCCGGATGGCGGCAAGTATCTGGTGGTGGTGCTCATGTTCCTCGGCAGAACGGGCACCATGTCCCTTGCGGCCGCGCTCGCCCTGCGGGAACGGCCACGGATGTTCCGACTCGCTGAGGAAAGGCCGATCGTTGGGTGACCGCCTACACCGCGACCAAGCGGTACTCGTGATCGGCCTGGGCCGATTCGGCTCCGCCATCGCCGACGCTCTGGACCGGCTGGGCCACGACGTCCTCGCCGTCGACAAGAACCCGGCGAAGGTCCGGGAGTGGTCGGGCCGGCTGACGCACGTCGCCGAGGCGGACGGCGCGAACATCGACGCGCTGCGCCAGCTGGGCTGCCAGGAGTTCCCGATCGCGGTCGTCGGCATCGGGGGTTCCGTCGAGGCCAGCGTGCTGGCCACCGCGAACCTGGTCGACCTGGGCAACAAACAGGTGTGGGCGCAGGCGCTCTCCCCACAGCACGGGCGGATCCTGGAGCGGATCGGCGCCCACCGGGTGATCTACCCGGAGGCGGACGCCGGGGAGAAGGTCGCGCACCTGGTCAGCGGGCGTCTGCTGGACTACATCGAGTTCGAGGACGGCTTCGTGATCGTCTCGATGCGGCCACCGGAGGAGACCCAGGGGTTCACCCTCTCCCAGTCGAAGGTCCGCTCGAAGTACGGCGTCACCATCGTCGGGGTGAAGTCGCCGGGTGAGGACTTCACCTACGCCCAGCCGGACACCCGGATCACCAAACACGACACCCTGATCGTCTCCGGCAACAGCCAACTGATCGAACGCTTCGCCGCCCGGCCCTGACCGGGGTGCGGCGCCCAGCCGGCGCCTGGGGTCTGGGGCCCGAGAAACCGCCCGCCTGCCCGTCGATCAGTTGTGGGCCCGTCGACCGGCGATCACGGGCTACTCGGCCCACAACCGGCTGGCGCGGGAATACCTGGTCAGTTCAGGTGCCCAGGAGGCGGCCGCGCGCAGCCGCGGGCGTCCAGATGTGGGCGTGCGGCCGCGGGCCTCCGAACGTGAGCGTCCGGACGTGGGCGTGCTGCGGAAGCCCCGTCACCTGCGGCGCGTCACCTGCGCCAGTAGTCGAACCGGTCCCGTCCAGGGCGGAAACCGGCCGCTTCGGCCACCTGGGTGGCCAGCCGGAAGCTGTCCGCGACGCCCCAGGGATGATGGGCGTCCGAGCCGAAGGAGACGGCGCCCCCGCCCTCGTCGTACCACCAGCCGATCATCTCCGCGGACGCCAGCGGGGTCTTCGTGTTGATCTCCAGCACCCGGCCCTGTCCGGCGAGTTCGGCGAAGACGGCCCGCAGCTCCGCCTCGAAGAACGCCTCGTCGTACTCCAGGTGCCAGGGCCAGTAGCGACGCGGGAAGTCCACGTGCGCAAGGACTTCGAAGAAATCACAGCTGCGCACCATGTCGAGCATGTCGGCCAGGTAGCGACGCATC
>JBDIAG010000323.1:0-5688 GCA_039812305.1 Actinomycetales bacterium
CGGGCGAGGCCGCGCTGCCGCTGCTGCGGATGCGGACCGAATCCGAACTGCTCGGCATCGTCGGGCCGGACCGGACCCTGGTGCGTTTCGACGACCCCGATCGTCCCGTGCTGGACGGTCGCCCGGTCGCCGTGAGCGGCCTGGACACGCTGGCCGCGGCGGTGATCGAGGCGAGCTTCGATCCCGACATCGTGGTGATCACCGCCCCGGTGGTGGGCGAGGTCGCCGAGAGGCTGCGCCGCCTCGTCGACATCGGCGGCCGCACGATGGTCGTCGCCGCGGACGACACCACCTTGGCCGCGTTCGCCGACCTCGTCATCACGACATAGATCGAGGGGTCACGACACGCCGTCGGAACCACGGGTTCACGGCGTGTTGCGACCCCTCGATCTGTGCGTGGATCCGGTCAGCGTTCGGCGGCGGTGGCGATGTCCCGCACGAAGCGGCGCAGGCCGGCCTCCAGCTTGTGACTGGGCATCAGCACGCTCAGCAGGAACCCGGCCAGGCTCTCCTCGCTGCGCAGCAGCGTTCCGCCGTCGTGGGGGACGAGGGTGTTGCGGTGCACCGCCCGGGTGCCCATCGCCTGTCCCGTCCAGGTGAGCTCGGCACCGGGTCGCACGACGGCGAAACGCGAGCGGATCCTCGTCCCGGCGTTGTTCCAGCGGAAGGCCCGGTCGACGGCGACCGGGCCGTCCAGCTCGGCGCTGCGGACGTCCCCGATCACCTCGGGCCACCCGGCGACGTCGGAGAGCACCTCCCAGACTCGTTGCGGCGCCGCGGCGATGACCTGTTCCGCGGCGGCCCGCACCGGAGCCTGGGTGTCGACGGAGCCGGAACGGGCGATGTCGCGGTGCAGGTGGTCGAGGTCCGGCCCGGTGTAGAGCAGTGCCGAAGGCATCGGGGTCTCCTTGCTGTCGAGGGGGCGGCAGGTGCGTGGTGCACCGGCCGACGGCCAGCGTGGCAGCGTCCTCTCAAGCGCCGCTCAAGCCGGGCGGCACATGCTCGGGCGAGGAGGTCGAACCTATGGAGGCGACAGTGGACCCGGGCAGGCAGTGCTTTGAGGCCGAACGACTCGAGGAGGTCCGCCGCGGGGTCTCGGTGATCGAGCGGGCGTTCGGCGACCCGTGGGACGAGGCGAACGCCTTCGGCGTCGACCAGGTGCTGCGTTGCGATCGGGCCGGAACCACCGCGGTCGGCTATCCGGCCCGCATCGTGACGACGCGGGTCTGCGAGCACATCGTGCCGAGGATCTTCGGCGGACGGTTCAGCGGACTGGACACCTTGGGCCTGGTCATGCGGGCCCTGTACCGGCGCGACGGCGCCACCGCGACCCAGTGGGGCTACAACAACACCCAGGCGTGGTGTTTCGTCCAGCTCACCGGCGACCTGCGACTGCAACGGCGGACCGTCGACCAGCTGCTGGCCGGGCGGCTGCTGGGCACCGCCTTCCACCGCTTCGAGGGCGGCCAGGAGTGGGCCGCCGAGGAGTTCACCGCGCGGATGAGCCGGGACCAGGTGCTGGTCAGCGGCCGCAAGCGCAACGTCGGTGCCGCGACCGACCTGGCCGGGCTGGTCGTCGTGGCCGCCACCGGGGAGGCGGCCACGCCGTACACGCTGCTTCTGCTGGAGCCGCCCGAGCTCCCGCCGGCGCAGGTGTGGATGGCGCCGTCGCCCTCCGGCGACGGGCTGCGCGGGATGCCGATCGGGGAGATCGTGATGGCGGACGCGGCCGTGCCCCGGCGCCGCATCCTCGGCCAGTGGGGCCGGGGTCTGCAGGCCGGTCTGAGCGTGCTGCCGGCCATCCAGGTGGCGCTGCCGCCGATGCTGATCGGGATGGCGGACACCGCCCTGCGGGTCGCCGCCCGGGTGGAGTCGGAGTCGCCGCAGCGGGTCAGTCCGGACGTCTCACCGCTGGGAACCTCGTTCGCCGACGTGCTCGTGGCCGACGCGCTCGCCCTGGTGGCGGCCCGCGTCGTGCACCTGTCGCCGCGGGGGTGTCACGTGATCGCCGCCGCCAGCCGTCATCTGGTCCCCCTCCTGCTGCGCGACGCCCTGCTCGACCTGGTGGCCGCCCTCGGCGACGCCTACCACGGCGCCCGGGAGGGGCTGCTGCTGAGCAAGCAGCTGCGCGACCTCAGCGAGCTCGGGCTGACCGAGGCGGGGTTGTCGAACGCGCTCACCGCCATCTGCGCCCACCTGCCCAGTCTGGCCCGGCCGGAGGACGCCGCCGGGCCGGAGCGGGCCGAGCTGTTGAGACTGTTCCAGCTGGACGAGCCGCTGCCGGACCTGGATCCCGGCGCCCTGGCCCACTTCGGCGGCGAGGACGGGATGGCCGGCTACGTCGCCGGACTGCACCGCGTGCTCGACGAGGCCCGGCTGCTGCTCGGCGACGACGACCTCGCCCAGCCGGTGGACGATCTGGTGGCCGAAGTGCGTCGGCTGCGGACCCAGTGCGCCACGCTCACCCCGAGCACGCCGTCCACGACGAGGCTGGCGCTGGCCGATCGGTACGCCCACATCCTGGCCGGTGCCGCCGTGCTCGGCGTCTGGCTCAACTCCGGATCCGGGCCGAGCAGCCTGGCTCTCGGGTCGAGCTGGGTCCGGGTCGGTCTGGACCGCATCCTGGCCCGGCTGGGGTTGCGCCGGCAGGAGGATCGGCACGCGATCGCCAAGCTCCATGCCGAGGTGATTCGCCGCACCCGGGAACGGCTTTCGCTGGACCTGTTGCCGGTCGAGGTCGGAGGCTGAGCGATGCTGCCAGTGCCCGATCCCGGCGTGGTGCACGGAGTGGCGGGGCCGTGGGCAGGCTGCCTGCGAGACCTCGAGGAACACGGATTGGCCATCGCGGTCAGCCGGCTCGACGACTGGTACGGGCACCTGCCCACCGGCCGGGCACTGACCCGGTTGCTCGGCTCCGACCGCGGCCGGGCGGCCGAGCTGTCCACCCCACGATCCCGGGACCACTTCCTGGCCACCCGGCTGATGGTCAAGTCGCTGGTCGCGACCGCACTCTGCTGCGACGCCGAGGCGGTGGAACTGGCCGCCTCGCCGCGCGGGCGGATGCTGGTGCGCGGCCACCCGAATCTGCACGTGAGCCTGACCCACACCGACGACGCGGCGGGGGTGGCGGTGAGCCGCATCGGGCCGGTGGGCATCGATCTGGAATGCGCCGCCCGGGCCGGCTCGATGGCCGGGTTGCGTCGGCACATCTGCACGGCCGCGGAATGGGGGGAGATCCACGATCTGCCCGCGGACCGGCTCGGTGACGCGCTGCTGCGCCGGTGGACCCTCAAGGAGGCCTACACCAAGGCCCTCGGCCAGGGCATGCACTTCACCTTCACCGAGTTCGGCGTGCACGGCAGCGGACCGCAGGACTGGTGGATCGCCCGCACCGACGGCTCGCCCGCCGACGGCGAGATCGAGCTGCGCAGCTTCGACGTGGGCCTCGGGCCGACCGGCATCGTGGACGACGGCCGCTGGATCCTGGCCCTCGCCTGGGCCCCGGAACGCTCCCGGTACCGCGGCGGCCGCTCCGGGACGCTGCTCAACCCGGCCCTGCTGGAACTCCTGCGGCAATCCCACTGAGACTGGCCCGCCGTGGCCACGGTGGTTCTGGTCTTGGGCGGTCCCTCAGCTCAGAGCCTGGCCGGGCCCTCCGGCAGTCGCGGCCCGCTTGGCGGGGTCGAGTGGCCGGTAGCCGCGCCAATGACCGCCGGGGTGTCGAAATGGCCTGGGACCGCTGGCTATTCGACCTCGAATTGGATATCGGGCGGGTGCCGGGCTGCTCGCCCGTCCTCGCCTGGGTGCCGGGGCCGTCCGGTGGGCGCTCCAGTCCGGCCCGAGCCGGCCGCGATGCGGCACCTACTCCGCCGCGATGCGGCACCTACCCGGCCGCGACGCGGCACCGACTCGTCCGCGGGGAGGCCTTGAGGCGGGCCTCCTAGCGTCGGTTCCAGTTCCAGCCCCGCCGTGACGGTCGGGGCGAAGGCCAGCCGCGGCCGGTGCCGCGCGACGCTGTTGGAGGATCCATGCGCCTGCTGCCACCCGCGGAGTTCCTGCCCGGAGAGCCCGTGACCAACGCCGAGATGGAGTCTCGGTTCGGACTGCACGAGAAATGGCTCTCGATGATGACCGGAAACCGCACGCGGCACTTCTGTTCCGCGGAACCCGCTGCCGGGCAAGCGTCCTCGACTCGCGAGCTGGCGACGCAGGCCGGCCGGCGGGCGTTGGCGGCGGCCGGCGCCGAACCGGCCGACATCGAATTCGTCATTCTGACCACCGCCTCGCCCGATCACCTGATGCCGGCGACGGTGAACCTGGTCGTCGACGATCTCGGCATCGACGGGGTGACCACGATGCAGATCACCTCGGGCTGCGCGGGAGCGATCCAGGGACTGTTCGCCGCGCACGCGCTGCTGGCCTCCGGGCTGCGCCGCGGCCTCGTGATCGGTGCCGACAGCTGCCTCAAGGTCTTCCCCTCGGCGGACCGGATCAAGTCCATGCGCCCGGCCGAGCTGATCAACTTCGCCCTCTTCGGCGACGGCGCCGGCGCGGTCGTGGTGGACGACGACCACACCGGTCCCGGCTATCTCGTGGAGCACATCTTCACCCGGTGCATCGGCGCCGGACGACAGCCCGCCCAGCTGATCCGCTACTACGGATCCGAGGGCTGCCCGACCGTGGACGGTCCGCACGGTCCGACCCCCGCGGAGCCCTGGGGTCAGGAGGACTACAAGGCGATCGAACAGCACGTGCCCGAGCTGGCGGCGACGATCCTGGACGAGCTCTCCCGGGCCACCGGAACCCGGCTCACCGACGTCGAACACGTGCTGGTGCCGCAGCTGAACGGCGCGGTGACCGAACGGATCCGGCAGCGGCTCGGAGTCGCCCCGGAGCGGGCGGTCAGCTGCGTCGCCGAGACCGGCAACAACGGCAATGCGCTGCCCTTCATCCAGCTCAGCCGGACCGCGAACCGGATCGGCGACGGCATCGGCGTCGGCGGCCGGATCTTCGTCGCCAACGTGGAGTCCTCGAAGTGGCTGGTCGGCGGCCTGGCCCTGCGGCACGTGCCCGAGGCGGCGTGATGAGCGGAGCCGCCGCCGAGGCCCGCGCCACCCTGCGCCGGATCCGTGAAGCCCGCGGATCGGACGCCGCGGCGGGCCTGCCGGCCGCGGTCGCCTCCCTCACCACCGGCCTGGACCGGGAGAGTGCGGGCAGGCTGCTGCTCGACCCGCAACGGGTGACCGAGCTGGCCGGCCAGGGCCTGGCGGAGACCCGGATCGGCGTGCTCGCGTCGTCCACCATCTCCTCGCTGCCCGGTCTGCTGCAGGCGCACCTGGTCGCCAGGTCGATGTGCGGGCGGATCGTCGAGACCGGGTTCGACCGCTGGCAGCTCGAACTGCTCGGCGGTGGGCCGGCCCTGACCCCGCTGGCCCCGAGACTGAGCCTGCTGCTGCTCGACGACCGGGTGGTGCTCGAGCGCAGCGGCGGCATCCTCGACGAGGAGGCCGTCTCGCGAGCCTGCGCCGAGATGGTGGACATCCTGCGGGACTGGGCCGGCCGGGCGCGCGAGCAGTGGGGCGGTCTGCAGGTGCTGACCACCATCCCGCTGCACTCGCGCCACCACGGCCGGCTGCTCGACCTGCGCCAGCGCGCCCGGGTGTCCGCCCGCTGGCTGGACCTCAACGC
>JBDIAG010000324.1:0-5688 GCA_039812305.1 Actinomycetales bacterium
GAACCTCCGACGCCGGCCGACCGGCCGGCCACCTCGCGCGCCGGACGCGTCGTCATCGTCTGCGTCGTCCTCGCCCTCGTGCTCGTGGCTGGGCTGACCGGATTCGTCCTGCGGAGCCAATGGACGCCCGACAGCCTGGCCGGCGGACTGCCGGCGTCACCGGACGCCTCGCGGTCCGAGCCGCCATCTCCGGCCACGACGTCGGCCGCTGCGCCGGCGCCGTCCCGGGACATCACCGCGCTGGCGGACGCGTCGGTGCCCACTGTCGCCGCGCCGGGCGAGGACTTCCGCGGAAACCCCGTGTCCTACGCCCCGGCCAACCTGCGGGACGGGGACCCGGAGACCTGCTGGCGCGCCGACGGCGATCTGACCGGCTCGCAACTGGTCTTCACGCTGCCCGAGAACTCGACGATCTCCTCGGTCGGCCTCATCAACGGCTACGCCAAGGTCGACCCGTACGACGGCACCGACCGGTATGACGAGGAGCGCCGGATCACCCGGGTCACCTGGATCGTCGACGGACACAGCTACCCCCAGCGGCTGCGCGACGGCGACCGGACGATGCAGACGCTCGTGCTGCCGTCGGCCCGGAAGGCGTCCTCGGTCGTCCTGCGCATCGAGGCCACCACCGCCCATGGCGGCCGGGACTTCACCGCCATCAGTGAGGTCGAACTGCTCGGGACGGTCTCCTGACCTCCGGCCCCGAGGATCGGGTCGTCTCCGCTGGACGAAATCTTCCATGTCGCTGAAGTCCGGCCCGCACGTGCCTACCCTGGGCAGGACAGGCGATACCGCATCAGCAGGATGCGGCGAGCCCGGCACCCGTCCGGGTCAGTGCATCGGGGAATGACGCCGGTGCACTGGGCCGAACGAGGGTTGTTGGTTCAACTATTCGGCGTATGACGACCGGTTGGGACACCGAGTACGCTTCAACTGTCAATTAGCCAGGGGGGTTCATGTCGATCGCTTTTGCCGCGACCGAGGTTCGACGGGGTGCGAGTTGTCGCGCGACGGGCCGGGGGGACGTACCGTCACAGTCCAGAACATCGAGGATCTCGGTCGGCACCGCGCCGACCGGTGCCGCCGCGCCGGTGGCGAGACCGGACGCGGACGTGGCGGCCCATCCGGGTGCCGCCCGCCGCGGAGCCCGGATCTGGGCTCCCGGCCGCACCATCGACCTCTGAGTCCTGCCGCGAGGTTCTGCCGAGTCCCGGGGTGGGGCGGCCGGGGGGCCGCCCTCTCAGCCGCCCGCCGGCCGGTACGGCGAGACGACGACCTCCACCCGCTGGAACTCCTTGAGATCGGAGTACCCGGTGGTCGCCATCGCCCGGCGCAGGGCGCCCATCAGATTGGTGTGGCCGCCGGCCTGACGGCCCGGACCGGTGAGGATCTCGGCCAGCGGCGCGGTGTTGCCGACGGCCATCCGCAGGCCCCGGGGCAGTTCGTGATGGTGCGCCTCCGGCCCCCAGTGGAAGCCCCGGCCGGGGGCCTCGGCGGCTCTGGCCAGGGCCGCCCCGAGCATCACCGCGTCCGCGCCGCAGGCGATCGCCTTCACCAGGTCGCCGGAGTGCCCGACACCGCCGTCGGCGATGACGTGCACGTAGCGTCCGCCGGATTCGTCCATGTAATCGCGGCGGGCGGCCGCGACGTCGGCGACCGCGGACGCCATCGGCGCGTGGATCCCCAGCGTGGCCCGGGTGGTGTGGGCGGCTCCGCCGCCGAAGCCCACCAGCACGCCGGCCGCACCGGTGCGCATCAGGTGCAGCGCGGCGGTGTAGGTGGCGCATCCGCCGACGATCACCGGCACGTCCAATTCGTAGATGAACCGCTTGAGGTTCAGTGGCTCGGCGACACCCGAGACGTGCTCGGCCGACACGGTGGTGCCGCGGATGACGAACAGGTCGACGCCGGCGTCCACCACCGTCTTCCACAGCTGCTGGGTGCGCTGCGGGGTCAGCGCCCCGGCGACGGTCACCCCGGAGGCGCGGATCTCCCGCAGCCGTTCGGCGATCAGCTCCGGCTGGATCGGTGCGGCGTAGATCTCCTGCATCCGCGGAGTCGCCTCGCCCGCGGGCAGCCCGGCGATCTCCTCCAGCAGCGGCTCCGGGTCGTCGTAGCGCGCCCACAGACCCTCGAGATCGAGGACGCCGATCCCGCCGAGCTGCCCGAGCAGGATCGCGGTGCTCGGCGACATCACCGAGTCCATCGGCGCCGCCAGCACCGGCAGGTCGACCTGGTAGGCGTCGATCTGCCAGGAGATCGAGACCTCCTCCGGGTCCCGGGTCCGCCTCGACGGCACCACGGCGATGTCGTCGAAGGAGTAGGCGCGTCGTCCCCGCTTACCGCGGCCGATCTCGATCTCAGTCACGGCGAAAGGCTATCCGCTGTGACGGGATAACCCGTCACCGCACGCTCAGCGCTGGGCGTAGTTGGGCGCCTCGACCGTCATCTGGATGTCGTGCGGATGCGATTCCTTGAGCCCGGCCGCGGTGATCCGGACGAACCGGCCACGCGCCTTGAGCTCCGGGATCGTGTTGGCGCCGACGTACATCATCGCCTGCCGCAAGCCACCGACCAGCTGGAAGACGACCGCGCCGAGCGGGCCCCGATAGGGCACCTGGCCCTCGATCCCCTCGGCGATGAACGCGTCGTCACTGCTGCCGCCCTGGAAGTAGCGGTCCTTGGAGTACGAGGTCCGGCCCCGCGAGGCGGCCGCGCCGAGCGACCCCATCCCCCGGTACGCCTTGAACTGCTTGCCGTTGATGAAGACGAGCGCTCCCGGGCTCTCCTCGCAGCCGGCCAGGAGCGACCCGAGCATGACGGTGTCGGCGCCGGCCACCAGCGCCTTGGCGATGTCGCCGGAGTACTGCAGGCCGCCGTCGCCGATCACCGGGATGCCGGCCTGGTCACAGGCCTTCGCCGCCTCGTGGATGGCGGTCACCTGCGGCACGCCGACCCCCGCCACGACCCGGGTGGTGCAGATCGAACCGGGCCCGACGCCGACCTTCACGCCGTCCGCACCGGCCTCGACCAGCGCCTGCGCGCCCTCGCGGGTGGCCACGTTGCCGCCGACCACGTCGACGTGCGCGCAGCTCTTCTCCGCCTTCAGCCGGCGGATCATCTCGACGACCGCCTTCGACTGGCCGTTGGCCGTGTCGACGAAGAGGATGTCCACCCCCGCCTCTACCAGGGTCATCGCGCGCTCCCAGGCGTCGCCGAAGAACCCGATCGCCGCGCCGACACGCAGCCGGCCCGCGTCGTCCTTGGTGGCCAGCGGGTACTTCTCGGACTTCGTGAAGTCCTTGACGGTGATGAGGCCCTTGAGCCGGCCCGCCTCATCGACCAGCGGCAGCTTCTCGATCTTGTGGGTCCGCAGCAGAGACCGGGCCTTGGCCTCGTCCACCCCGACCGGGGCGGTGATCAGCGGCATCGGCGTCATCACGTCGCGGACCGGACGTGAGAGGTCGTCCTCCCAGCGCAGGTCCCGATTGGTGATGATGCCGACCAGGACGCCCTGGGCGTCGACGACCGGCAGGCCGGAGATGCGGTACTGGCCGCACAGGGCGTCCACCTCGCCGATCGTGGCCTCCGGGCTGGTGGTCACCGGGTCGGACACCATGCCGGCCTCGGACCGCTTGACGACGTCCACCTGGTGGGCC
Source organism: Actinomycetales bacterium (assembly GCA_039812305.1). GTDB lineage: Bacteria > Actinomycetota > Actinomycetes > Actinomycetales > CAWJMD01 > JBDIAG01. The sequence goes on from JBDIAG010000324.1 coordinate 3,660, forward strand.
TGCTCCTCGACCGCCAGGTTGCGGTGCAGCACTCCCAGACCGCCCTGGCGGGCCATCGCGATCGCCATCCGCGACTCCGTCACGGTGTCCATCGCGGAGGAGATCAACGGGATGTTGAGGTTGATCCGCCGGCTCAGTCGGGACGCGGCATCGACCTCGGTCGGGATGACATCGCTGGCACCGGGCAACAGCAACACGTCGTCATAGGTGAGGCCGAGTGGAGCGAACGTATCGAAATCTGCGCTCACGAAACGAACGCCTTCCTGTGGAGGAGGTACGGCCCCCGTTCGCCATCGAGCCAGGGCCGGTCGGGATTCCATCGTAACCAGCTGGTAGCCGAGGTCCAGACCGCCCTGCGGCCGGTCGTTCATGGGTCTCCAGCAACCACGATGTTCCGTTCGAGGCTTCCGGCAACCAGGATCGACCGCGCCTCAGCGCATCAGCGGACGACGCCCGTCCGGTAGCCGACGGCCACCGCCTGCGCGCGGTCGGCCGCCCCCAGCTTGCGGAACAGCCGCCGGGCGTGGGTCTTCACGGTGTCCTCGGAGAGGAACAGCTCCCGACCGATCTCGGCGTTGCTGCGGCCACGGCTCATCCCGGTCAGCACCTGCACCTCGCGCTCGGTCAGATCCGGCGGGCGCGGCGTCTGGGTGCCGACCCGGGCCTCGGCCCCGACCCGGCGCCCCTCGGTGATCACGTGCAGGATCGCCGCGGCCAGCTCTTCGCGGGGCGCGTCCTTGGTGATGTAGCCGCGGGCTCCGTTGACGATGGCGCGGGAGACGCCGTCGGCGTCCTCCGGCCCGCACAGCATGACGACACAGGCCTCTGGGTGGCGTTCGATCAGCTGGCGGGTGGTCTCCACCCCGCCGACACCGGGCATCCGCACGTCGAGCAGCACGACGCTGGGACGCTCAACGGCCCACTTGGCGAGACACTCCTCGCCGCTGGAGGCCACGATCACCCTGGTCACGCCCGGAACCGCGGCCACGTTGTGCTTGAGCATCTCTCGCACGTTGGCCGAGTCATCGCAGACGAGAACAGTCGACATCTCACCACCCAAAACCTGAATCTAGCGTGCACCGCCGAGGTGGCGGGACACGTGGAACCCGCGACTTCGGGCTTCCTGGTACGTCTTCGGCACGACAGTGTCCCAACCTGAGCGATTGGTACGTGTTTCCGGCCCCCATTTTGATGTCAAGTTCATGTTCTTGGGTAGGGAGGGTGAGTGACGATGCGAACGCTGGTCCCGTGTGGCCGGCGCTTGTCCACCACGAGGAGCGAATGTTTACTGCGTAAGCGAAAACTTAGGTCGTGAAACTATCATCATGACCAGTCAGGCTTTACACTGTATATCGGGCGCACCTCGGGGGTCGTCTGGGGATCCGAGCGCCCGCCGCGCGACAGAGAGGCACCAAACATGGCTGATTCATCGCGACTACCCGGCCCCATCGCGGACCTGTGGGAATGGCAGCACCGGGGTGCCTGCCGAGACCTCGACAACGCACTGTTCTTCCACCCCGAGGGCGAGCGCGGCCCGCGCCGCCGCCAGCGCGACGCCGCCGCCGTGGCCATCTGCAAGACCTGCCCCGTGCTGCGGCCATTCCGCGAACACGCGTTACGCACCCGCGAACCGTACGGCGTATGGGGCGGACTCACCGAAGACGACCGGCTGCAGATCCTGTCGATCGAGCCGATCCAACGGCCCCAGGCCTCCTGAGCTCCGTCGGCGTCGCGGCAGTTTCCGCCGGCGACGTTCTCTCGGGCCGCGTTTCTCTTGGGGTCGCTGCGTTTCTCTTGGGGTCGCTGCGTTTCTCTTGAGCGTCGCCAGGTTTTCCCCGAGCGTCGCCAAGTTTCCCAGCGTCGCCGCGTTCTCCCGTGGTGCCGGCGCGTCCCATGGGACGCCTCGCCCAATCCGCCCAAATCGTGCGCCCACTTGACCGGAACATTGCACGCCGACCAGTTGCCGGCCGAGCAACCGGCTATCGCTGGTCAGATTGCACATAAACGGTCAGCGCGCGAGTAGCAGGCC
>JBDIAG010000325.1:0-5687 GCA_039812305.1 Actinomycetales bacterium
CGAAGTGAGCGCCGGGACGCATCGCCGCGAAGACACCGGCGTCGAAGAGCCCGCGGGTCTCCGGCGTCAGCGGGGCCGCGTTGACGACGTAGTCCGCCCACCCGACGTGCTCGGGAAGATCTGCGCTGGAGACGATCTCGCCGAAGTCCGGATCCTGCCTCGGCCGGCGGCCGGCCCCGCGCACCACCATGCCGACCGCGGTCAGCGTGCGCGCGATCTGACGGCCGACGGCCCCGGTGCCGACCACCAGGACGTGCCGGCCGGCGACCGAACGGGTCTCCCGGTGCTGCCAGACCCGCTCGCGCTGCAACGCACGCAGGGCGTGCAACTGCTTGGCGTGGGCCAGCACGCCGGCGAGCACGAACTCCGCGATCGGCCGGTCGAAGACGCCCCGGGCGTTGGTGACGGTGACGTCGCTGGCGCGCAGCTCGTCGAACAGCAGCGTGTCCACCCCGGCGGCGGCGACGTGGATCCACTCCAGCGCGTCGGCGGCCGGCCAGGCGCCGGCGACGGCGCTGGAGAAGAAGTCCCACAGGAACAGCGCCCGGGCGCCGGGCAGCGCCGCGGCGAGGCCGTCGGCATCCACCACCCGCGGCTGGATCCGGTGCGCGAGCCGGTCCAGGTGCGGCGGCCGGTCCTCGGGCGTGGCAGCGAGCACGACGACGACGGGCGGTGTCCGGGTCACCCTGCCGACGCTAGAAAGCAAGTGTCGGATTGTCAACAATCCTCGCTCGATGCACGATGAAGGACGTGACCACCGGGCAGCTCGACCTCGCCACCGCGGAGACCACGCGACACGGGATCGGCATGGTGGTGCCCTACGACTTCGGGCTGGACCACGAGCTGTGGCGGTGGGCGCCGCCGACGGTGACGATCCACCTGACCCGGACGCCATACCAGGATATGGCCGTCGGGCTGCAGCAGGCGGAGATCATCGGCGCTCCCTCGGTGGTCGCCGCGGCCGCCCGCACCCTGGTGCACGTCGAACCCGACGTCATCGGATACGGCTGCACCTCGGGCAGTTTCGCCCGCGGCCGGGTGGGAGAGCGGAGGATCGTGGCGGCCCTCGAAAGGGCCGGCGCGCCGGTCGGGGTGACGACGACCGGTGCTCTGCTGGCCGCCTTGGATCGTCTCGGTGCCCGCCGGCCGGCGGTGGCGACCCCCTACGACCAGGCGACCGGGCAGGCGCTGGCCGACCTGCTGACCGATGCCGGATTCGCAGTCACTAGCGTGTGCAATCTCGGCCTCACAGGGAGGATCTGGACAGTGCCGCAACGACGCACCGCCGAACTCGTCCGGAGGACCGCGACCTCCGGCTGCGACGCGGTCGTGGTCTCCTGCACGAACCTGGCCACCTTCGACGTCATCGCACCCCTCGAGGACGAGCTCGGCCTCCCGGTGATCACCGCGAACCAGGTGACGATGTGGGCCTGCCTGCTGGCCACCGGTCAGACCGCACCCGCCAACGGGCAGCGCCTGTTCGCCACCCAGCCCGCGATCGGCGGCACCCGATGAGCGCGCCACCGTACCCGCGCCGGACGACGGTCTCCCCCTTCCCCGTCGCCGACTGCGGCGGCCTGCACGACGGGATCGTCTTCCCCGCGGCCGAGTTCGCGGCCCGCCTGGCGGCGGTGCAGCAACGCATGGCTGCCGCGGGCTACGCGACGCTGATCGTCAGCGACCCCGCCAACCTCTACTACCTGACCGGCTACAACGCGTGGTCGTTCTACACCCCCCAGGGCCTGATCGTGCCCGCCGACGGGCTCCCGCACCTGTTCGCCCGGGCGATGGACGCCGGCGGAGCGCACTACACCGCGGTGCTGCCGAGGGAGAACCTGCACGGCTACCCCGAGCACCTGGTGCAGCGTCCGGACGTCCACCCGTGGGAGTGGATCGCGGCGCGAGCGCGCGAGATCGGCCTGTTGCCGCCCGGTGAGCTGGCGGGGATCGAACTGGACGGCTACTTCTTCTCGCCCCGCGGCTACCTGGCGCTGACCGCCACCGTGCCGGAGATCCGCCTGGACGACTGCCACGATCTGGTGAACTGGGTGCGGCTGGTCAAGACTCCTGCGGAGCAGACGATCATGCGCGAGGCCGGGCGCATCACGCGGGCCGTGATGGAACGCGCCACCCAGGCGGTACGGGCCGGTCGGCGCCAGTGCGACGTGGTGGCCGAGATCCAGCACACCCAGGCCCGCGGCGTCGCCGGCCTCGGCGGCGACTATCCGGCGATCGTGCCGATGCTGCCCACCGGCCAGACCGCGGGCACCCCGCACCTGACCTGGTCGCCGGCGCCGCTGGTCGCCGGGGAGGCGACCACGATCGAGCTGGCCGGCGTCCGCGAGCGCTATCACGTCCCGCTGGCCCGCACGGTCAGCCTCGGCGCGCCTCCCCGGCAGCTCGCCGACTGCGCCTCCGCGATCGCGGACGGTCTGGCCGCCGCCCTGGCCGCCATCCGTCCCGGAGCGGACTGCGCCGCGCCGCACGCGGCCTTCACCGCCGAGCTGCACCGCCACGGGTTCCGCAAGGACTCCCGCATCGGCTATCCGATCGGCATCGGCTACCCGCCGGACTGGGGCGAACGGACGGCGAGCCTGCGCGCCGAGGACGGCACACCCCTGGCCGCCGGCATGTGCTTCCACCTGATCCTCGGGATGTGGATGGACGGCTGGGGGTACGAGACCTCGGAATCGGTTCTGGTGACCGATGACGGATGCGAACTGCTGGCCGAGCTGCCCCAGGGGCTGGTGATCAACGATGACTCCCACTGAGCCCCACACGCTCCGGGAGGACGGACTGCTGGAGCTGGTCGACACCACCGAACTGGTCGAGCTAACTCGTCGGCTGGTGCGAGTGCGGGGTGAGAATCCGCCCGGCCAGGAGGAGGCGACCGCCCGCGAGATCGCCTCGATCGCCGCCGACCTCGGACTGGAGACGACGCTGGACGACGTCGCGCCGGGCCGCCCGAACCTCCAGGTCGACCTGCCCGGCGCAGCCGGACCCGGCCTGCTGCTGCTCGGGCATTCCGACGTGGTGCCGGTCGGGGACGGGTGGACGGTCGACCCCTTCGGCGCCCAGCTGCGGGACGGGCGGATCTACGGGCGGGGGGCCAGCGACATGAAGGCCGGGCTGGCGGCCTGCCTGGTCGCGATGGCCGCCCTGCGCCGGTCCGGGGCCGAGCTCGGCGGACCGGTGCGGCTGGCCGTGCTCGCCGACGAGGAGCAGGACGGGATCGGCGTGCGGCACTGGATCGCCCGACCCCACCCGGAGTACCTCGGCTGCATCGTCGCCGAGCCGACCGAGCTGCAGACCATCGTGGCGGCTCGGGGCGCCTGCTATCTCGACGTCACCGTCACCGGCCGCTCGGCCCATTCCGGGCGGCCCGCCGACGGCCGCAACGCGATCAACGGAGCGGCGGTCGTCATCGCCGAGATCGAGCGCTGGCACGCCGAGTTCACCGGCGGCCAGCAGCATCCGCTGGTCGGCACTCCCACCTTCAACGTCGGCGTGGTCGCCGGCGGCAGCGGGCCGTCCATCGTGCCGGCCGAGTGCGTCCTGCGGATCGATCGGCGGTCGCTGCCGTCGGAGGACCCGCGGGACGTGCTCGGCCAGGTGCGGACGCGACTGGCCGGGTTGGGCCTGGAGGCGCGCGGTCTCTCCTGGACGCTGACCTCGCCGATGGACATGCCCGGCTTCGAGACCCCGGCCGGGCACCCGCTGGTCGAGGTCGCTCGCGCGGCGCTGGCCGACGCCGGTGGGCCGGCGGCGCCGCCGGGCGGGTGGACGGCGGCCTGCGACGGTGGCTTCGTGGCGCGCCACTGGGACGTCCCGGTCGTCGTGCTCGGACCCGGCTCGGTCAACGAGCAGGCACACCGCCCGGACGAATCGGTGGGCGTCGAGGAGATCGCGACCGCGGCCCGGACGTATGCACTGATCGCGTCCCGTCTCTTGACCTGACCAGCGTCGCCTACCATGGCTTCGTCATTGTCGACAATCTTCTGCTCATCGGCGGCCGCGGCGGAGCGGCCTCGCGGGTCAAGGAGGAACTCGGATGAGTGTCGTGGGTCTGCTCTACCCCGGCCATAGCGCGGAGGGCGACTTTCCGGCGTTGCAGCGACGGCTGGCGGCCGGCGGGTACGACGTCCAGCTGCCCCTGGAGCACACCTGGGTCGGCGAGGACGCCCATCGTGTCGACGCCCTGCTCGAGCTGGGCGGGCCCGGCCCGCTGGCCGAGGGTGCCGCGCGGCTGACCGCCCGGCATCGACTGGACGCGCTGATCTGGGCGTGCACCTCGGGCAGTTTCGTCTTCGGCTGGGACGGCGCGCGGGAACAGGTGCGAGCGCTGCGGGAGGCGACCGGGTTGCCCACGTCGTCCACCTCGATCGCCTTCGTCAATGCCTGTCGCGCGCTCGGGGTGGAACGGGTGTCGGTGGCCGCGTCCTACCCGGACGACGTCGCGCGGCATTTCGTCGGCTTCCTCGGCCGGGGTGGGCTGGACGTCACCGCGATGGGCAGTCACGGCATCGTGACGGCGGCCGAGGTCGGCTCGCTGGGCCGCGATCAGGTGCTGGCGATCGCCGAGGGTGCCGATCGCGGCCGGGCCGAGGCCGTCCTGATCCCGGATACCGCGATGCACACCCTCGAGTGGCTGGCCGAACTGGAGTCGGTGGCCGGTCTGCCGGTGCTGACCGCGAACCAGGTCAGCGTCTTCGAGGGGCTGCGACTGATCGGCGGCGGGACCCCTCGCCTGCCCGGCCTCGGTACCCTCTTCGCCCGGCCACGATCGTCGGCCACCGCGCCGGAGTCGCCGGACCCGGTGGCCCAGCAGAACGGAAGTCAACGATGAGCAGGTCCGTCAGACCGGCCAGAACCGTTCCGGCCGTGGTGAAACCGCTGGAGCAGGAGTCGACGGCGGCCATGGTGGCGAACCGGATCAGGCAGGCGATCGCCCGCGGCGACATCGCCCCCGGGAGCCAGCTCGGCGAGGCCGAGTACGCGCGGCAGCTCGGAGTGAGCCGCGGCCCGCTGCGGGAGGGGCTGCAACGCCTGACCCAGGAGGGGCTGCTCGTCGCCTACCGCAACCGCGGTCTGTTCGTCGTGGAGATGACCCCGGAGAACGCCGCGGACATGTATCTGGCCCGCGAGGCGGTGGAACGGGCCGCCGCGGGCCAGATCCACCGGTGCGCGCCCGCTCGCAGCGCCGACGCCCTGTTGACGGTCATCGACGAGATGACCGCGGCCAGCCTCGCCGGCGACCGGTCGCGGGTGACCGAGGCCGATCTCGACTTCCATCAGGTTCTGGTGGCACAGGCGGCCAGCCCACGGCTGACCCGGATGCACGACACGCTTCTCACCGAGACCCGGATGTGTCTGGCGGCGATCGAGCCGGACTATCCCGACGACGACCGCATCGCCGAACACCGGGAGATCGCCACGTCTTTCCGGCGGGGCGACCCGATCCTGACCGATCGGCTGCTGGTCGCGCACATGGCCGACGGCCTGGCCCGGCTGCTAGCCGGCCGGATCAAGCACAAGCTGCCGGAGATCGCCGGCTGAAGCCTCCCCCGCCCCCTCTTTGACCTGGCGGAGTCGCAGGACCTGGTCTAGCCTCAAAAATTGTAGACAAAAAGACAACCAGTTCCCGGACCTCACGCAGAGGAGTGAGCAAGAGATGAGCCAGGCTGGAA
>JBDIAG010000326.1:0-5675 GCA_039812305.1 Actinomycetales bacterium
GATCGACCGGCGCAAGACGTTCTTCACCGGTCTGTTCCTCACCACCACCTGCCACCTGCTCGTCGGGATCTCGGGGCTCGTGATCGCGCCCGACAACCCGGCCCGTCCGTGGATCGTCGCGGTGCTGGTGACCCTGTTCGTGCTGTCGATGCAGTCCTTCCTCAACGTCGCGGTGTGGGTGTGGCTGGCGGAGATCTTCCCGCTGGCGATCCGCGGTGTGGCGATCGGCATCTCGGTCTTCTTCGGCTGGTTCGTCAACGGGCTCCTCGCCCTGTTCGTGCCGACGCTGCTGGACCTGCTCGGCCAGGGAACGTTCTTCCTGTTCGCGATCATCGGCGTCATCATGCTCGGCTTCCTCTGGCACGAGGTGCCCGAGACCCGCGGCCGTTCGCTGGAGTCGCTGGAGGAGGAGCTGACCACGGGCAAGATCTACGAGTCGCTGCCCAAGCGTCTTCCGTTCGCCGGCGTCCTGTACGACCGCAAGTGAGTAACGTCGCGAACTGACGAAACCCGAGCCGTCGGGAGCACCTCCTTCGGGTTGCTCTCCGGCCGGTGAGTCTCGGCGGTGGCCGGCCTTCGGGCCGGCCACCGCTTCTTTCTCGGGACGTCTGGACGCCACGGCGTCGACGAGCCGGGAGAATCGGTTTCGATCCCCAGGGGAAAGGCGAGAGTGAGAAGTGCGGGACGCACAGCCAGCCACACCGGAGGAGTTGCTTGCCACGTGTTGGACCACCGCCGGCGACGCCGCACCCGACCGGGAGGACCTGCGTAGTCCACTGTCGCTGCGGGAACGGGTCGAGGCCGCGGCGGCAGCCGGCTTCCGGGGCTTCGGGCTGCTCTCCGATGACCTGCCGCGCGCCGTCGCCGACTACGGGTTGAGCGGGATCAGGGCGATGCTCGCCGACCATGGGATCGTCCATCTGGAATTGGAGGGAATCCCGTACTGGTGGGATGACGGCCCTCGCGGCCGGGAGTCCGACCGGGTGCGACATGACCTTCTCGACGCCGCGGCGGCGCTCGGCGCCCGGCACCTGAAGGTCACCCCCGACGGTGACGACGGGCCGTGGGACCGCGGCCGATGGGCCGCGAGGTTCGCCGATCTCGCCGCCCAGGCGCACGATGTCGGCGCCCGGCTCGGCATCGAGTTCTTCCCCTGGTCGAACATCAAGACGCTGCACGACGGGCTTGACCTCGTGGCCGAGGCGGGACACGAGGCGGGCGGCGTCGTCATCGACACCTGGCACATCGCCCGCGCGCACACGCCCGTCGGCGACCTGGCCTCCGTCCCGCTGCAGCGCATCGTCGGCGTCGAGCTGAACGACGCCGACGAGCAGGTGATCGGGTCGCTGTTCGCCGACACGGTCCATCGCCGCCGGTACTGCGGCCAGGGGTCCTTCGACCTGAGCGGCATCATCGCGGCCTTGCGCAGCGCGGGATGGAACGGGCCGTGGGGAGTGGAGATCCTCTCCGACGAACATCGATCCGTGCCACTCGACCAGGCGCTGAGCCGAACCGTCGAGACCGCTCGATGCGTCCTGCGCCGGACGGACGACGACACCCAGGCCTGAGACGCCCACCCACCCGGAGAGTGAAACCCCGTGGCCACACCGCATGATCTCGAACCCCTGCGCGTCGGCATCCTCGGCGCCGGCCGCATCACCCTGGAGTCCCTGGTTCCGCAGGCCCGGGACGGTCTTGTTCGTCTGGTGGCGATAGCCGCTCGCGACCGGGATCGGGCCGCGGAGTACGCGGCCGCGAACGGCGTGGAGCGGGTGGTCGGCAGCTATCCCGAGCTCGTGCACGACGACGAGGTCGAGGTCGTCTACAACCCGTTGCCGAACGGCCTGCACGGCCCCTGGAATCTCGCCGCAGCGGCCGCCGGGAAGCACGTCTTCAGCGAGAAGCCGTTCGCGAGCAACGCCGAGGAGGCGCAGGCCGTGGTCGACGCGGCGGCCGGGGCCGGAGTCGTCGTGCTCAACGCCTTCCACTACCGCTATCACCCGGTCTTCGACCGGCTGCTCGACCTGATCGCGAATCGCGACATCGGTGAACTCGTGCGGCTCGACATCGCGATGCGCATGCCCGCACCCGCCGACGACGATCCGCGCTGGTCGCTCTCGCTGGCCGGCGGCGCGCTGATGGACCTCGGCTGCTACTGCCTCAGTGTCGCCCAGTCGGTGTCCACCGCGCTCGGCGGCAGCCCGCGGGTCCTTTCCGCGACGGCCGGCGAGCGGCCGGGCCGGCCCGGTGTGGACGAATGGCTGGACGCCCGTCTGGAACTGCCCGGTGGCATCCCGGCGATCGCCTTCTGCAACATGGCCGATCCCACCTGGGATCTCTCCGTCACCGCGGTCGGCAGCACGGCGACCGTCCGCATCCCGAACTTCGTCAAGGTCAACACGGACGACCGCCTGATCTGGCTGGACGGCGACGGTGAGACGACGGCGGTCGAGCACCTCGGCACGCGGAGCAGCTACCACTACCAGATCGACGCCCTCACGGCAGCGATCCGCGAGGGGAGGCCGATCCTCACCGACGGCGCGGACGCGGTGGCGAACATGCGCTTGATCGACGACTGCTATCGCGCGGCCAGGCTGGCCCCCCGGCCCGTCCACCTGGGGTGAAGACTGGGCGAGGCTGAGCAAGCCGTGGCACGATTCGTCAGGTGACCAGGAGCGCGGCTGACCGGCAACGGCTGCGGGACCTGGCGTTGCTGCGCCGGGTGCGGGACCGGATGGACCGCGAGTACGCCCAGCCGCTGGACGTCGAGGCGCTCGCCCGCGGGGTCCACATGTCCGCCGGGCACCTTTCCCGCGAGTTCCGGCGGGCCTACGGCGAATCGCCCTACTCCTACCTGATGACCCGGCGCATCGAGCGGGCGATGGCCCTGTTGCGGCGGGGCGACCTCAGCGTCACCGAGGTCTGCTTCGAGGTCGGCTGCTCGTCGCTCGGCACGTTCAGCACCCGGTTCACCGAGCTGGTCGGGGTTTCCCCCAGCGTCTACCGCCGGCAGGCGCAGGACGAGATCGCCGGGATCCCGGCGTGCGTGGCGAAACGGGTCACCAGACCGATCAGGAATCGAGAAGCACGGCCCTCCGGCCGCGCCTAGCCTGACTGGCATGGATATCACCATCAACGCCAGTTTCCTTCCGCACACCGACCCGGAGGCCTCGCTCGCCTTCTACCGCGACGTCCTCGGCTTCGAGGTGCGCAAGGACGTCGGATACGCGGGGATGCGCTGGATCACCGTCGGCCCGCCCGGTCAGCTCGACACGTCCATCGTGCTCACGCCCCCGTTCGCCGACCCGGGGATCACCGACGACGAACGGCGGGTGATCGAGGAGATGATGGCCAAGGGCACCTACGGGGGGATCGTCCTCGCCACCCCCGACGTCGACGCCACCTTCGCCGAGCTGGCCGCCACCAGCGCCGAGATCATCCAGGAACCGATCGATCAGCCGTACGGCATTCGCGACTGCGCCGTCCGCGACCCCGCGGGCAACATGATCCGGATCCAGCAGATCCAGCAGAGCTGAGCCGATCGCCATGTGCCTCTACGGCCGGTACTACGCGCTCGCCCACCTGGCGGCGCACGAGCAGGACCAGGAGCCGGAGAGCACGTCCCGCGAGGTCGCCGACCCCGATCAGGTGCCGCAGCCTGACGGCGACCTCGCGGGGGCGGCTGCCGGATAAACTGCGCAGGGCCCGTCGCGGCCGAGAATCGCACGTACCCGATGGAGGCACGATGAGCATTGCCCCGAAGACGGATCCCCGACCGGCGGCAGGCAGCATTGCCGACAGCCATGACCTGATCCGCGTGAAGGGCGCGCGCGTCAACAACCTCAAGGACGTCAGCGTCGAGATCCCGAAGCGCCGGCTGACGGTCTTCACCGGCGTCTCCGGCTCCGGCAAGAGCTCCCTGGTCTTCGACACGATCGCCGCGGAGTCGCAACGGCTGATCAACGAGACCTACAGCGCCTTCGTCCAGGGCTTCATGCCGACCCTGGCCCGGCCCGACGTCGACGTCCTGGACGGTCTGACGACCGCGATCATCGTCGACCAGGAACGGCTGGGCGCCAACCCTCGCTCGACGGTGGGCACGGTCACCGACACCAACGCGATGCTGCGCATCCTGTTCAGCCGGCTGGGGGAGCCGCACATCGGCACCGCCAAGGCGTTCTCCTTCAACGTCGCCTCGATCAGCGGGGCCGGTGCGGTCACCATCGAGCGAGGCGGCCAAGCCGTCAAGGAGCGCCGCGAGTTCAGCATCGCCGGTGGAATGTGCCTGCGCTGCGAGGGAATGGGCAAGGTCAACGACTTCGACCTGACCGCGCTCTACGACGCGAACAAGTCGATCAACGAGGGCGCCCTGACGATTCCCGGCTACAGCATGGACGGCTGGTACGGCCGGATCTTCCGCGGCTGCGGTTTCTTCGACCCCGACAAGCCGATCAGCAGGTTCACCAAGCGTGAGCTGGACGCCCTGCTCTACAAGAAGCCGACCAAGATCAAGGTCGACGGCATCAACGTCAACTACGAGGGCCTCATCCCGCGCATCCAGAAGTCCTTCCTCTCCAAGGACCGGGAGGCGATGCAGCCGCACATCCGGGCGTTCGTGGAGCGCGCGATCACCTTCACGACGTGCCCGGAATGCGACGGGACCAGGCTCAACGAGGCTGCCCGTTCGTCCAAGATCAAGGGAATCAGCATCGCCGACGCCTGCGCGATGCAGATCAGCGATCTGGCGCAGTGGGTTCGCGATCTCGACGAGCCCTCGGTCTCGCCCCTGCTGGAGTCGCTGCGGGAAACACTCGACTCGTTCGTCGACATCGGGCTCGGCTACCTGTCGCTGGAGCGGCCATCCGGGACGTTGTCCGGGGGAGAGGCCCAGCGCACCAAGATGATCCGCCACCTCGGCTCCGCCCTCACCGACGTGACGTACGTCTTCGACGAGCCGACCATCGGCTTGCACCCGCACGACATCCAGCGGATGAACGACCTGCTGCTGCAGCTGCGCGACAAGGGCAACACCGTGCTGGTCGTCGAGCACAAGCCGGAGGCGATCGCGATCGGCGACCATGTCGTCGACCTCGGGCCGGGAGCCGGAACGTCCGGCGGGAGTGTGTGTTTCGAAGGCACGGTGGACGGCTTGCGCGCCAGCGACACGCTGACCGGGCGCCATCTGGACGACCGTGCCAGGCTCAAGACCTCGGTGCGCACGCCGTCCGGGGCGCTGGAGATCAGGGGCGCGAGCTCCCACAACCTGCAGAATGTCGACGTCGACATCCCGCTCGGGGTGCTGTGCGTGATCACCGGTGTGGCGGGCTCGGGCAAGAGCTCGCTGATCCATGGTTCGATCGCCGGCCGGGACGGCGTGGTGGTCGTCGACCAGGGTGCGATCCGAGGTTCGCGGCGGAGCAACCCGGCCACCTACACGGGCCTGCTGGAGCCCATCCGGAAGTCCTTCGCCAAGACGAATCGCGTGAAACCGGCTCTGTTCAGTGCGAACTCGGAAGGCGCCTGCCCGGGCTGCAACGGTGCCGGGGTGATCTACACCGACCTGGCGATGATGGCCGGCGTCGCCAGCACCTGCGACGAGTGTGAAGGCAAACGCTTCCAGGCCTCCGTGCTGGAGTATCACCTCGGCGGCCGCGACATCAGCGAAGTGCTGGCGA
>JBDIAG010000327.1:0-5669 GCA_039812305.1 Actinomycetales bacterium
CCGCCACGCAAGCCCCACGCAGAGGTCACCACTGCGTCTGCGGCACCCGCAGGGCGTTCATCAGCTTCTGCCCACGTGAGGTGAACACCTGGCCCGTGAACGGGCGCAGCGGCGCGGGCAGCCGGTCGAAGAGCATGCCGTCCCGGCGGCGTTCCATCTCCGCGGCGCTGAAGCGGAAGTAGGGCTTGTAGCGCTCGAAGAAGGTGCCGTTGGACATCGCCTCGGTCATGCTCTCGCCGCTGATCCGGGCGATCTCCTCGATCGTCGCGCGTTCCTCCACGATCACGAACCGCCAGGGCTGACTGTTCAGCTGGGACGGTGCCCGTCCCGCCACCTCCATCAGAAGCCGCTGGTGTTCCTCCGAAACCGGGTCGGGCAGGAAAGGGCCGTTGGTCGTCTTGCGACGACGCACCACATCCAAGAACTCCATCAGCGCCTCCTCCAAACCATTGCCAGGGCGGTCCCGTACGCCGGCGCGGCGAACCCCGCCACGGTCGCATGCCGCTTCATACTCCCGCTGAGATACGGCAGCACGGCGAGCGGGCCGACCGCCGGCAGCAGGGCCAGACCCGATCGTCGGTGCTCGACCGCGCTGGCCGCGAGCGCGACCACGGTCAGTGAGCTGGTCGCCACGAACAGGGCGTGGTGAACCCAGCGGATGCGACTGTTGTCGATCACGCCTGCGGCGACGGCCGCCCCGAAGGCGCTGTTGGTCAGGTAGCTCACCGTGGCGGCGGTGACCAGGTCTCGGGTCACCCGTCCGGACCGAGGGTCGCTCATCGGGCGCTCCCGGCATGGGTGAGGAGCAGGCGTTGCGGGAACATCCGCTCCACCCGCCATCCGGGCGGCACCGTCGCTCGCAGCTCCCGCGGTCGGTAGCTGCGACGGATCGAGAGCAGCCCGTCCTGATGGACGAACGACCAGCGGGACAGCGGCAGCGTGGCCGCGGCGTAGACGACGTAGCCGGCTCGGCCCCGGCAGAGGTCGTTGTGAATGACCAGGCGGCGAGACAGCGCCAGGCTGTGCTCCAGCAGAGAGGCGAGCTCGCCCTGGTCGAGGTGGTGGAGGAGATGGTTGGACACCACCAGGTCGAAACCCGCTCCGCGGGCGACGAGTTCGGAACTCGAGGCCCGCTCGAAGCGGACGCCCGCGCTCGCCCGTCCGCGGACGTAACGGGCCGCCCGCTCGTCCGGGTCGATCGCCGTGATGTGCAGGACGAGCCCGTCGCGGGCCGCCCAGCCGGCCAGGGAGCGGGGGATGTCGTCACCGCCGAAGCCGATGTCCAGAAGCGTCGTCGGCCGGTCCGGGTGAAGCTGTGGTCGGATCCGTTCGCGGTAGATGCGCCGCCAGCCGGAGACGAGTCGGTTGACGGCGGTGAACTGCCGGTAGGTGCGTTCCAGCCGTACGACATCGCAGTCCGGATCGTCCATCAGCTCCCGCGACTCGGTGTCCCGTCGGGTGGACCCGTCGCGCATCACGACCTGACCCGTCGGGTGAAGAGGGCCGATTCGACGGTCAGCCCGGGCCCGAACGCCATCGCCGCGACCCGCTCCGCGGCCGGGTGGGACGCGTGACTCCCCGGAGTCGCGTCGTCGCCATGCAGGAGGCGACGCAGGATGAACAGGACGGTGGCGCTGGACATGTTGCCGAAGTCGCGCAGCACCGCCCGCGAGGGGGCCATCTGCTCGGCGGAGAGGCCGAGCGCCCGCTGCACCCGATCGAGGATCGCCCGTCCGCCCGGGTGCACGGCCCACCGTTCGACCTGCGACCAGTGGGTGATCCCGGCCGTCGTGGGGCCGTCCAGAAGCGGACGCAAGGCATCGGCGATCTGCTCCTCGAGGATGCGCGGCACATAGCTGGAGAGCACCATGTCGAACCCGAGGTCGCCGATCGTCCACGCCATGTCGGCCTCGCCGCCGTCGGTGAGGACGGTCTCCTGCGCGTCGACCTCCAGCACGGTCGAACCCGCCGGGGCAGGACGACCGGAGACCACCGCCGCGGCCGCACCGTAGGCGAAGACCGACGCGGCGACGATCGCGTCCGGGTCGTCGGAGGGGTGGACGTGCAACGAGCACAACTCGACGCACACGACGAGCACCACCGCGTCCGGCTCGGCCTGGCAGGTCGACACCGCGGCGCGCAACGCCGGGAACGCCCCGTAGCAACCCATGAAACCGACATGCAGACGCCGGGTGGACGGGGCTAGTCCGAGGGCGCGGACCAGGATGTAGTCGGGCCCGGGCGCGAAGAATCCGGTGCAGGAGGCCGTGATCACGTGGGTGACGTCCGCCCGGTCGACGTCCGGTGCGGCATCGATGGCCTTGCTGGCCGCCCGCACCAGCAGCGGCCGGACCTCGCGCTCGTAGGCCGCGTTGCGATCTCCCGTGGACGGGCTCAGGATCGCCCCCGCAGCGGCATCGTAGAACCCTTGGGCAGTGCCGTCCGACCCGTCGAGCTCGTGCAGCACCGTGTGACGGCGATCGATCGCGGACGCGTCGAAGACCGACGCGACCAACCGGCGTCCCAGTCGAGTCAGCCCGGGCTGGCTGGCGAACAGATCACGGGCCCGCTGCTGCTCCAGCACCGTCGACGGGACGGCGGTCTCGATCGACCGCAGGCTCACGACGCCCTCCCGCTCGCCCGCGCGGCTCATGTCGACGGATCCTCTGGATCCCGTCCCGGGCGGACGAGCCCCGAAGGACCTGAAAGGGAATGAGGACGAGGAAAGACGTTGTGGCAGCGCCTGGTAACGGGGTGGGTCACATTCATGCTCGGCTTCCGGTAGTTGTTCCTAGACGCTCTCACAGATCCCCGCGCCTCGCGTCCGCGGTACCCGCCGCGGCCCCCGTCACCGACGTCTGGAGGTTGCCCAGCCGCGGGCTTACGGTGTCGTGCATGAGCGAGCGCTGGATCGTTCTCGCCGCGTGCGCGGTGTCGGTGGGCTCGGCAGTGGCCGGAAACCAGATCTTTCCCGAGCTCACCGCGACCTTCGCGGTGCTGGGTGCTGCCCTTCAGATCCTGGCGACCGTCGTCGCGTACCGATGGCACCGGGCGATCGTCCCGATTCTGAGCGTGACCGCGACCACGGCGACGCTGGCCTACGCCCCCATCGGCTGGCAACGTGCGTTCGACTCCGAGCTGACCGTCTGGGTGCCGCTCATGGTGATGTTCGCGACGGCGCGTCTGGTCGCCGGCGTGCGCCGGCGGTCCGAGATCGTCATCGGGACGGCCGCGCTCGCCGGTTGGCTGGCGATCATGATCGGTTCCGGGGACCTGGGTCTGCTCGGCGTCCTCGGCCCGGTCGCTCCGCCGCTGGCCGGGCTCAGCATCGCGCTCTGGCAGCGGCTCCGGCAGGCTCGCCGCGACCGGCTGGTTGCGCTGGCCCGGGAGCGGGAGCTCATCGCCCGGGAACGGGTGGCTGCCGAGCGGTCGCGGATGGCCGCCGACCTGCACGACACGGTCACCCATCAGATGGTCCGGGTTGTTCTGCAGGCCCGTCAGCTGGCCGGCGCCGCCCCCGATGAGTCGGTCCGATCCGCGGCCGAGGCGATCGCCGCATCCGCGACGGAGTCTTTGCAGCAGATGCGGGAGTTCTTGCGATCGGCCGACGACGAATCGCCGAACGAGGTCGCCGACCAACTCGGTTCCGGTGTGGTGTCGGACGGGCTGGCCCGGTTGGTCCGGGAACACCGCGCGCTCGGGCACGAGGTCGAACTGGACCTCTCCACGCACCGAGACGTTCGGCTTCCCGACCCGATCGTGCGATGTCTCCTCCGAGCCGCGGACGAAGGTCTGGTGAACGCCGCGAAGCATGCTCCGAGGAGCACGGTGAGGCTGCGCTGGCAGGTGGACGAGGCGGATGCCACGCTGAGTGTCGTGAATCAGACGATGCCGGGCGCCGATGCCGACGTCCTGGCCGGTACGGGATCGGGAACCGGGCTGCGCGGCCTGGCGAGTCGTGTCCACCTGCTGGGCGGCCGGCTCACCGCGGGGGAGCAGGACGGAGCGTTCGTCCTGGCCGTGACCCTTCCGCTGCCGGCCCGCGGATCGAACCGGGACGGGCGGGGTGCGGCGACCGATCCGGCTGGCGATCAGGTCGTGACAGGGTGACGTCGCTGCGGGTGTTGATCGCCGACGACGATCCGCTGGTGCGCAGCTATCTGGCCGCGGAGCTGTCGGCGGTCGACGGCGTGGAGGTCGCGGGCGCGGCGGCGGACGGTGCCGAAGCGGTCGAGGAGTCGATCCGGACCGAGCCGGACGTCGTCCTCATGGACATCCGGATGCCGGTGGTCGACGGCATCCAGGCGACGGCCGAACTCGCCGGGAAGGACAACGGACCGGCCGTGCTGCTGATGACGACGGTGGACTCCGACCAGGCCTTGCTGGCGGGCCTGCGAGCCGGCGCGAAGGGCTACACGCTGAAGACGGCGCCGGTGGCGATGATCGTCGAGGCGCTCCGGGCGGCGTCCCAGGGCGCGGACGTGCTGTCGCCCGAGGCGACGAGCCGTCTGCTCCGCCTCGTCGAACGCCATCAACCACCGCCGCGCGATCCACGTGTCGATGCCCTGCCGGAGCGGGAACGCGCGGTGCTTCGGCTGATCGGGGAGGGGCAGTCCAACGCCGCGATCGCCCGGTCGCTGTACCTCGCCGAGAGCACCGTGAAAGGGCACGTGTCCCGGCTGATGGAGAAGCTGGACTGCAGCAACCGCACGCAGCTCGCGATCCTGGCTCAGCGGCAGGAGTGACGCGCGGCCCGAGCGGAGATCAGGCGTCCAGTTCTCGTCGGATCTCGCGGGTGATCCGGCGGAACGTGCGGGCGACCCGCATCGGGAGCAGCATTCCGGTGCCGGCGACGAAGCCCTCGGCGCCGCTCGAACGGCGGGTGAGGATGAGATCCGAGCCGTTGACCGCGATGCCGAGGATCAGCTTGCGTGACCGGCGCCGCGTGATGACCTTTCCGCCCTGATAGGCAACCGCTCGCAACCCACCCTCGCCCTGCCACAGATAGCCCCGCTTCTCCAGGAGGGCTCGGACGGTGGCCAGGGCTGCCGCGCCGTCCCGGTGGGGGAGCCGGATGATTCGCTCGGTCATGCTTCCAGCGTGACGACGGGGCAACGTCCCGAACAAGGGACTCCCGTCGGTCATGGTCCGACTTTCGTCGGTCTCGCGACCGACGAACGGGCCGCGGGGACGGGCCGTCCGGGGCTGGTTCTCGACGGCGTCCGGCGACGACGCTGACGTGCATGATCGAACTCGACCAGCTCACCAAGGCCTATCGAGGACGCAAGGTCGTCGACCGGCTGTCGTTCACGGCGTCCCCCGGAAAGGTGACCGGATTCCTCGGCCCGAACGGCGCCGGAAAGTCCACCACGCTGCAGATGATTCTCGGACTTCGCCGCCCCGATGCGGGCACGGCGAGAGTGCTCGGGCAGCGATATGCCGATCTCGACCGGGCAGCATGGCGGGTCGGCTCGCTTCTCGACGCGCAGGCACTGCCCGGCTATCTCACCGGACGCGAACAGCTGCGCTGGTATGCCGCGGCGGCGGGAATCAGCCGGAAGCGCATCGATCCGAGTCTCGCTCGGGTAGGGCTGACGAGTGCGGCCGATCGTCGGATCAAGACCTATTCGCTGGGGATGCTGCAGCGGCTCGGCCTGGCCTGCGCCCTC
>JBDIAG010000328.1:0-5662 GCA_039812305.1 Actinomycetales bacterium
AGCATTTGTGTTGCGTGGCAACAGGAATACTCCTGGCGAGGAGCTTCAGTCGAGCTAGACGCGGCGGAGCCGCAAATTTTGAGTCAGGTTTCGACGTAGGACCGATGGTGCCTGCTCCACTGCGGCACCGTGATGCCCAGGGGCACGAGCGGCGCAGCCGATCGATGACTGTTGCAGCCGGATAAGCGCCCGGCAGCCGGAATAGGCGCCCGGCATCCAGATAACGGCTCAACGGCCCGACATCGCCGGATGCCCGGCTGTCTGCCGGATGCCCGGCTGTCAGCTGGATGCTCGGCCTCGTTCCGGATGTCCCGGCCCCCAACCGGCTGCCCGGGCACCCGCCCTGCCCGGCACCCGCCCTGGGCGGCGAAACGCCCGTCCGCTGCCCGACGAACGCTGGCGATCGGCGCCGCCAGCCACACCCCCGCAACGACAAGCGGCAACGGTAGACACCCGCGGGTCACCTGGCAGACGCACGAACGCGACCATTCGGCACCGAACGCGACCACACGCAACCGCCCCGACCGTAACCAGGTCTGTGGATGACACCTTGACGGGTCGTCGGTGATGCGTCGTCGCGTGCCGTCGGCGCCGTTCCTGGCGATCATCAGGACCAACCCGGCCAGGACGCCCAGGGCCAGCGCGACTGTGATCGCCGCCGCGAAACCCGGTCCGCTGTGTGGCATCGGTTCAACTCCCGTCCGAGCAACTACGATCGACGCGCGAGAGTCCCACCGTTCTGGAGATGGCAGCTGGAGAGATGACAGCCTGGTTTGACGTTGTGGTCCAGGTTACCCGGCTGACAAGGTGGCGCGTTGCCTGCGAGCGCTGAGTCGACGGTCCGGACGGCTCTGGCGGCTCCGGGCGGGTGGGATGCCCGGCCCGCTCACGGCCCGCGCCTGCTGGTGAGCCAGGTGCGACGGGTTCCGGTGGGCACCCCGGTCGAGCCGGGCGAGCCCCCTCTCGATCTGCGACTGCGCGACGGCGTCGTCGTCCAGGTGGCCGCGCGGCTGACGCCGGCCCCCGGAGAACCGGTCCTTCGGGGAGAGGGACGCTGGGCGATCCCCGGACTGTGGGATCAGCACGTGCACCTCGGGCAATGGGCGGCCACCGCCGGCCGCCTCGACCTGCGCGCGACCACGGCGCCGGAGGAGGTGCTTGCCACGGTGGCGGCCGCGCTGGCGGATCCGGCCCGCGACGAGTCGCCGGACAGCCTCCTGGTCGGGTTCGGTCACCGCGCGGTCGCCTGGAGCCGCAGCGTCTCGGTGGCCGAGCTGGACGCGGCGACCGGCCGTCGTCCGGTGGTGCTGATCAGCGGGGACGCGCACAGCGGGTGGCTGAACTCGGCGGCGCTCCGTCTGCTCGGCCTGCCGGCCGTGGCCGGCCCGATCACCGAGCGGGAGTGGTTCGCGGCGATGCCCCGGCTCGACGGGGTGACCGGCTCGCCGGAGCATCGGCGTCGCCAGATGGTCGACGTGGTGGCCGCCGCCCACCGGCGCGGGGTGGTCGGCGTGACCGACTTCGAATGGGAGGCGGGGCACGTCACCTGGCCGGAGCGGTTCGGCCCGGGACTGGACACGCTGCGGGTGCGCACCGGCGTCTACCCGGATCAGCTCGAGGACGTGCTCGGTCGGGGGCTGCGCACCGGACAGACCCTGCCCGGCACCGGTGGGATGGTCGAGCTCGGCCCGCTCAAGGTCATCTCGGACGGCTCCCTGGGTACTCGGACTGCCTTCTGCTGCAACGGCTATCACGAGGAGGGCGGCGCCACCCAGGATCGTGGGGCGACGAACTACTCCCGTGCGCAACTGGTGGATCTCCTGCGCCGAGCCCGGTCCGGGGGGCTGCGGGTGGCGGTCCACGCGATCGGGGACGCGGCCGCGACCACCGTCCTGGACGCCTTCGAGGCGACCGGTGCCCGCGGCTCTATCGAGCACGCGCAACTGATGACCTGGGACGACGTCGCCCGGATGGCCGGACTCGGGCTGACCGCGAGCGTGCAGCCCGCCCACCTGCTGGACGACCGGGACCTCATCGATCGGTACTGGCCGGATCGCGCCGACCGGTGTTTCGCGCTGGCGGCGCTGCGGCGCGCGGGCGTCCGGCTGACGCTCGGGTCGGACGCTCCGGTCGCCCCGCTCGACCCGTGGCTGGCCATCGCCGCCGCGGTGGCCAGGACCGACGGTCGTCGTCCGGCCTGGCATCCGGAGCAGGCGATCTCCGTCGCCGAGGCGCTGGCGGCCAGCACGGACGGCGCGACCACCCTCGAGGTCGGTAGCCGCGCGGATCTGGTTCTGCTGGACGCGGACCCGCTGGCGGACGCGGATCCCGGGCGGCTCGCCGGGATGCCCGTCGATGCCACGGTCGTGGGTGGCCGGGTCGTCCACTGCGGCGTCTGACCGATGATCCGGCCGATGAACCTGCCTCACGTGGGGTGATCACGACACCGGATGCCGGTTGATCCGCCGCATCACGCGCAGGGTCGAGGACTGCGGGCCGCCGCGGGGAGCCCTACCGGAACCGGTCGCCCCGCGGGTCGACGGGAATGTCGTGGGCATCCAGCCAGGCGACCACCTCGCGGTGCTCCTGGACCCCGCGCTCGTTGAGCAGGTCGGGATTGATGCCGAAGTAGCCGTCCTGGAAGGTGTGTCCGCCGCTCGACTTCGCGAGCGGGTCGGCGCCGCGCTCCAGCAGCGCCAGCACCGCCGCGCCGTTGTTCGTGCTGCCGGCCACCTGCAGCGGCGTGCCGCCGTTGGGATCGGCGACGTTGACGTCGGCGTTCGCGTCCAGCAAGACGTCGAAGGTGACGTCCGAGGTGGACAGCAGCGCTTGGAACAGCGGGGTCTCGCCGGTCATCGGATTGCGCACGTCGGGGTCGCCGCCCGCCTCCAGCAGGGCTCTGAGGGATTCCCCGTCGCCTTCGAAGGCGGCCGTGTGCAGGGCGGTGCGGCCGGCCCTGCCCACCTGATTGGGGTCCGCGCCCTCGGCCAGCAGCGTGCGCAGACCCGGCTGGCTGTGGGTGACGATCGCCCATTGCAGCATCGTGTACTCCTGACCCTGCTGGACGTTCACCGACGTACCGCCCCGGATCAGCGTGCGGATCCGGTTCTCGTCCCCGGCCGACACCGCCTGCGCCAGGGCGATGGTGTCGGAGTCCTCGAAATGGTCCCGGGCATCGGGCCCGTTCGAGCAGCCGCCCACCGCCAGCGCGACGAGAGCGAGCAACAGCATCACCAGACGGTAGCGGGATCGTTGCGTCATGCCGATCGGACTCGCCCCCGGCATGCCTGGTTCCATCCCGTCAGCGTAGGAGGGTGGTGCGGAATGCGGCGGGCTGCTGCGGGTTCGCTTCGCACTGGACCCTCGCGTGGAGTATTTCCGTTGCCAGGCAATACAAATGCTCCCGTGGGAAGTGATCGTCGGCCGCCGTGGCCACGCTGGGGGCACGAACCGCCCCGAGGCCCGGGGCCGGCGGCGACTGGTGACGTTGGGTACCCGACGGAGGGCTGCTGGAGGCAGAAACTCGACGGTCGGGTCCGGTTGTTCAGGGGCGGGTCTGAGAGAATGGAAGCCGAGGAAGGAGTGTCTGGTCATGGTGTTCCAGGGTGAAGTGCTATCGGTTGCGGCGCTGCTGGATGTCGCCCGCACCACCCCCGAGGCACCGCCGAACAACCATATTGGCGTGCGTCACACGGCGGCGCAGAACGCCGAGGCATGCCGTGCCCTGCTGGCCGATGGCGAGGCTCTCGATGGGTGCTGGCGGTTCGGCATCCTCCAGTCCTTGGACGACTACACTTCCGTCCTGCGCCGCGGAGGCCCTGACCTCGCCGCCGGGGTGTTCACCGACGAGCCGCCCCGCACCGGGTCGGTACATCTCGATGCCGCGTTCGCCGCCCTCGCCGACTACCTCGCCAATCGCGATGGCTGGCCTGCTCCGGCCTGGGTGTCCGACCCCTCGCGGCGCACCGCTACAGCGTGGTATCCGGCTGTTCCGGCGATCTTCCGAACCGATGCTGACAAGGAGAGCCCGGAGGCGTTCCGACGGCGCGGGATTCTCATCACGGCCCGTTCGCTGGCGAGGGCATGACACCGGGCGGCCAGCTCGACGCGGGCAGGGTGCAAACCCTATTCCAGGAGCTGTCCGACCGGCTCGCCGCAGCAGGTGTGCAAGCGCAGCTGTTCGTCGTCGGTGGGGCCGCAATGGCGCTGGCCTACGACTCGGGCCGTCTCACCCGTGACGTGGATGCGCTGTTCGTGCCCGCTCCCGAAGTACGGCGGATTGCGGAGCAGATGAGCGGCCCGCACGGGCTGGAGCCGGACTGGCTCAACGACGCTGTCAAGGGGTTCCTGCCCGGCGCGGACGAGCACCCACGCACCGTGTTCGAGTCCGAATGGCTGCTGGTACAGGTGCCCTCGCCCGAGTACCTCCTGGCGATGAAGCTGCACGCTTCCCGCGACGACCGCGACCTCGACGACGCCGCGATCCTGTTCAACCGGCTCGGCCACTCCACCGCCCAAGACTGCATCGACCTGCTGACTGCCACCTACCCGACCGGACAACTCCTGCCCCGCCACCGCTACCTCGCAGATGAAGTCGCCACCCGCGCACACGCCCGCCGCGACGGACTCGTATCTAACGCTGATGCGCCGAAACATCGCGATCCTTAAGGCCCGAAACGCTCGTGTTGCGTTCGGGATCAACCAACCAGCGACCAGCTACGGTCGACGCCACCGCTCGTGGTCTGCGAAGTAGTTGGCCTTCTTACGGGAATACGTAGTGCTCGGATTCGCGGCGATTAGGGAATCGAGGCGCAGCAGCACGTAGTTGCCGACCGGGTTGACAACGCGTGGAGTATTTCCGTTGCCGGGCAACACAAATGCTTCCGTGGGAAGTGATCGTCGGCCGCCGTGGCCACGCTGGGGGCACGAACCGCCCCGAGGCCCGGGGCCGGCGGCGACTGGTGACGTTGGGTACCCAGTGGTCGCGCCGTGGGCGTCCGGTCGGGACCGAACGCGACCATCGGCGGGGTGCATCGTGGCCGGTGGGGACTGAACGCGGCCACTCGGCGCCGAACCCGACCTCTCGGCACCCAGGCGGTCGTTCGTGGGTCTCCCGGAACACCGATCGACCGCGCGAACACGCCTCGTCAGCTGTTGCAGTCCAAGTACTGCCAGTGCCATGGTTCCGGCTTGGAGCCGTTGGAGCGGGCCCAGTACGGGTGGCACCAGCCGAATCTCGGCGCGTTGTTGCGCATCCAGGCGTGCTGGGCGGTGCCGAAGCTCTGGATCCCCCCGCACAGGTCGACCGCGCGGGCCATCCCGTGGTTGGAGCGTCCGGGCGTCGCCGCCAGCCGGGGCTTGGTGCGCTTGAGCGTGCGCTGCACCGACAGCGGACGGTAGGAGTCGGTCACACAGATGGGCGCGCCGAACTCGCCGGCGTACGCCACGCTCATGTCGTTGAACGCCTTGGCCGCGTCCGCCCGCAGCCGGTGTCCCGGTGCGGCGTAGAGCGGGCAGAGCGCGCTGGAGGGGATCTGGCCGTTGCTGTATCCGGAGATGTCCCGCCCCCGGCAGTTGTTGTCGACCGGACCGGTGATGGCGTTCCCGCCACCGCCGCGCCGGGCGGCGGCTGCTGCGGCCGCTGCCGCCGCGGCGGCAGCCT
>JBDIAG010000329.1:0-5655 GCA_039812305.1 Actinomycetales bacterium
CCGCTTCGCCTCGTCGTAGACACTGCGTGGACCGACCGGGTTGACCCGTCCCGGATAGTCCTCGACCTGCGGGTGGACATCGGGATCGCCGTACACCTCGCTCGTCGAGGTGAGCACGAACCGCGCCGAGTTGGCCCGGGCGAACTGCAACGCATGCTCGGTACCGAGTGCTCCGGCGCGCAGTGTCTCGATCGGGAGACGGTGGTAGTCCGCAGGAGAGGCGGCCGAGGCGAGGGCGAAGACCAGGTGCACCCGGCCGATCGTCGGGAGGGGATGGGTGACGTCGTGCTCGATCACGGTGAAACCGGTGCGTCCGACCAGATGCTCCACGTTGACGCGGAGGCCGGTGCAGAAGTTGTCCACGCAGACGACGTGCGTACCGGCGGCGAGCAGGGCCTCGCAGAGGTGCGAGCCGACGAACCCCGCTCCGCCGAGGACGAGCGCGCGTCGCTGCGGGCTCATCCTCGCACCATGGCGGGCATCGCGAGATCCGTGGCCGGCCGGAGACCCAGAGTCTGCTCGTACGCCTGGGCGGTACGGGCCGCGACGCTGTCCCAGGAGTAGAGCGTGCGAGCGCGTTCGGCAGCGGCCTGGCCGAAGCGGGCCCGCGTGCGCGGCTGCGCCAGAAGGCTGCCGACGGCCTCGGCGAGGGCATGCGGATCCCGCGGCGGCACCAGCAGGCCGGTCACGCCCGGCCGGACCGTGTCGAGCATGCCCCCGACCGCGGACGCCACCACCGGGACACCGCAGGCCATCGCCTCGACCGGCACGATGCCGAACGGTTCGTACCACGGGGTGGCGACGACGACATCGGCGGAGCGCAGCAGCGCCGGGACGTCCGCTCGCGGGATCTGCGGCATCATCCGCACCCGGTCGTCGACGCCGAGCTCCTCGGCCAACACCTGCAGGCAGTGGCGCTCGGGCTCCGGACCGGCCGATCCGCCGGCGATGACCAGCTCGACGTCGGGCAGGCCGGTGAGCGCCTGCACGACGGTGGCGAAGCCCTTGCGCGGCACCAGCCGGCCCAAGGTCACGACCCGGTGCGGAAGCCGGCGCGGCAGCACCGGCCCGGCCGGGAAGAAGGTCTCGACGTCGACGCCGCAGGGCACCACGGAGACGTGCTTCGGCCGGGCGGCCGCGGCCCGCAGCTCGCGGACCTCGTCCCGGCAGGTCGCGATCACCCGATCGACGTCGCGGGCCAGCTCGCGTTCGATTCCTACCCGTACGGCCGGGCTGGTGTCGTCGGTGCCGAGGAAGCGCCGCTTGACCGTGCCGAGCGCGTGGAAGGTCAGGACGGTCGGCAGACCGCGCGTCCGGCTCGCCTGCTGGGCCGCCCAGCCGGACATCCAGAAGTGGGCGTGGACCAGGTCGTAGGCGTCCTGGTCGAGATGGTGGCCCAGCTGCAACGCGAAGTCCGGCATCAGGTCCCACAGTTCGTCCTTGGCCACCGGCGCCTCGGGACCGGCCCGCAGGTGCACGACCTGATACCCCTGGGCGGTGAGGGCGTGCCCGGGCGGGCCGGGGTCGTCGCGGCGGGTGAACACGGTGACGTCGTGCCCCGCCCGCACCAGCCCGGCCGACAGCTCCGCCACGTGGACGTTCTGCCCGCCGGCATCGACTCCGCCCAGTACCGCAAGCGGATTCGCGTGTTCTGAAACAAACGCGATCTTCACCTGTCACACCTCTCTCGTCGACGCCGGGAGGTCTTACCCGCGCTCGTCGCTGTCAATCGCTCCACGGGGCCGCGGTGGTAGGCTGTGGGGGCCTTGCAGGCATGAGTTGAACAGCCAGCTCAGTCGGATCGAACGGTCGCCGCGATCGGCGAATGTCGGAGCGGCTGCATGTCAACTGTCGAGCGGGCCCAGCACTTCACCCGTGACCCGGAAACCGCCTACGAGCTCATCTCTCGTGCCTATGCCAGCCGGCTGGATCTGGCCGGGTTGGTTCCCGGCGACCCCCTGTCGCTGACCTGCCACGATCTCGGCCGGGTCCGGCTCAGCAAGTGCTCGTCTCCGGCGCGCGTGCGGTGGGCGACGCGCGGACTGGATCGCCTGGTCATCACTCAGCCCCTGGACGGCAGCCAGGAGCGGCGGATGCCGGGACTGCACGACCGACTGAGGCCCGGCGACATCGCCGTGATCGCGCCACCTCGCCACCCCGCCCGGGGAGTGCATCGGGCACTGGCCCACCGCACCGTCAGCATCGACCTCGGCCTGTTGTCGTCGTTGACCGCGCAGGCCGGTCCGACCGCGTTACCCCGGGAGGTCGCGGATTGCCGTCCTCTGTCGCCCCAGGCCGGCCGGCGGTGGAGTCAGGTCGTCGACATGGTGGACGACGTCATCACCCACACCGACGGCGGCGCGCTGCTGCACCGCCAGGCGGAACGCTTCCTGGCTGCCACGGCGCTGGCCCTGTTCGTGCGGTGCCAGGACGCCGCCGGCCCCGGTGCCGAGACGTCGATCGACCGCACGGACGCGACGCCACTGGTCCTCAAACGCTCCATCGAGTTCATGGAGGCCAATGCCGATCGGGAGATCACCGTCACCGACGTCGCCGAAGCGACGAATGTCAGCGTCAGAGCCGTGCAGCTCGCCTTTCAGCGGCACCTCCAGACGACGCCGATGGCTCATCTCCGCCGCATCCGAATCCACCATGCTCATCGTGAACTGCGGATCGCCGATCCCACCTGCGGCGACACCGTCGCCGATATCGCCGCCAGATGGGGCTTCTTCAGTCCCGGGCGGTTCAGTGCCCAGTACCGCGAGATCTACGGCGTGCCGCCGAGCCAGACATTGCGCACCTGAGACGTGAGGGACCCCGGCCCGGATCACTCCTGCGAAACTCGAGGTCACGCGTCCACCGCGCGGCCGTTCACCCCTCGCTGGTGACGCCGACACCGAGGAGTCGCAGCACGATGTGGGCGACCGAGTGCTCCCGCGCGACGAAGGTGACGGTGTGATCCTGCTGCCGGGAGGTGCGCTCGGCCTGCTGGAGGATGCGCACCCCCGCGCTGGTCAGATGCGAGACGTCGTCCAGATTCACGGTGAGATCCCGGCTGCCGCCTCGTGACGCGGTCGCGATCCAGGTCTGCAGCCGGTCGGCGGTCGCCGGCAGCACCGGCCCGTGCACATGGATGGTGTCCGGCCGGCGGCGGTCCGCGTCGATCGTCAGGTCGCTGGCCGGCCCGGTGACCTCCTCGATCGGGGCGTGCCGGCCGGACCGGGTGAGCATCGGAGCCGGCCGACGCAGTTCCTGACTGAGCCGGACGGTGGTGCCCTCGTCGTCGTGGTGCATCTGCACGCGGTGGACCAGCTGCGCGACCATCGGCAGGCCGAGCCCCCGGACCGGTCCTATCGGCGCGCGGTCGGCGGAGGTGGTGCCGGGCTCCTTCCAGTGACCGTTGTCCCGGACCTCGATGAGCGCCCGGCCGGTGGCCTCGAGCCGGGCCGTGACGTCGATCGTGCCGTCGGCACGCCCGGCCAGACCGTGCTCCACGCTGTTGGTGATGACCTCGATCAGCGCATGTCCCAACCGGAGCCGGTCGTCGTCGCCGACACCCACCCGGGTCATCCAGCGACCGAGCGCGGCGTCGGCCTCGACGACGACGTCCGGCCCGGCGGTCAGGTGGACGCTGAGATCCTCCGGTACTGGAACACGCTGCACGGCAAGCACCGTGATGTCGTCGCTGTAACCGGTATCACCGGTGAGTACGTCGAGGGAGCGTTCGCAGATCTCGTCCTGGAGGCCGGCCCGCTCGTTCGCGGCACCGCGATGCTGCTGCCAGGTCTCGAACACGACGCGTCCGATCTGGTCGGTGCTCGCCGTCCATTCGAGACCGGGACGTTCGACCAGGCCGTCGGTGTAGAAGAGCAGGAGGCCTTCCGGTGGCAGGCGCAGGCGCCGGATGGCGAATCCGCGCCCGCTCACCAGCGGCCCGGCGCCGGTCGACGGCAGGTAGCGCCAGCCGGAGTCGTCCGCGAGCAACGGCGGCGGGTGGCCGGCCGTGCAGTACTCCAGCTCGCCGGTGACGGGGTCGAGGAGGGCGACGCAGACGGTCGCCGCGTCGGCGTCCGCCAAGGTGGCCGCGTACCTGTCGAGGGCCTCCAGGGAGACCGTCAGCGAGTCGCCCATGATCAGTCGTTCCTTGACCACGGCCCGCAACTGACCCATCGCCGCCGAGGCGGCGACGCGGCGGCCGACCACGTCGCCGACGACCAGGGCCACCTTGCCGGACGACGTCAGATAGGCGCTGAACCAGTCTCCGCCCGCGGCGTTCTCGCTCTCGGCCAGGAGGTACCGCGCGGCGATCCGCAGCCGGGGGACGACCGGCACGGTCGGTGGGAGCAGCGCCGACTGGAGGGTCGTCATGGCGTCCCGGCTGATCTCGAACCGTTCCTGCCACGACCTGGACTCGGCTTCGGCCGCCCGCCGTTGCCTGGTCGCGGCGGTGACGTCCGCGGCGGTGATGAGGATGCCGCGGATGCTGCCGTCGTTCCGGCGCCACGGCGCGTAGGTGAGGTCGAGGTGGATCTCCCGGACGTGCCCGGCGCTGTCGTGGTAGGTCAACGGCACGGCGTGACTGGTGAACGGCTGCCCGGTCTCCAGCACCCGGCGCAGGGACTCCTCGGCTCCGCTGCTGTGCACCCAGGAGACATCCCAGATCGAGGTGCCGGAGGCGCCGAAGATCGGTCCCAGCAGGCTCTCGGCCGCCGCGTTGCGGGCGACCACCCTCAGGTCCGGACCGTCCCAGGCCTCGAGCATCACCGGGGTCTGCTGGAATGCCGACACGATGACCTCCGCCGCAGAGCCCGATCCGGGTTCGTCTGTGGGCTTGATCATTCCAACCGGAATTCCTTAGTCCAAGGTGGAGCGGTCCTCCGCCGACCCGATCTCCGGAAGAGCGCCGGTCCATTGCACCTCTGCGGCGAGATCGCGAAGCTTGACGTTGAGGTGCTGGCTGGCCTGGCGGAGCTGGGCGAAGGCCTGGTCGTAGGTGAGTCCGCGCTGAGCCATGAGGATACCCACGGCGGCGCCGATCTGGCGACTGGTGCTCAAGGCGGTCTGCAGCTCGGCGGCCTCCTCCTGGTAGATCCGGGACTGCAGCGGTGCCGCCGCCAGCGGTGCCAGGACGGTCGCGACGGAGACGTCGACGTCCTCGAAGGCATCCACCCGGTCGGAGTAGAAGTTGATCGCCGCCCGGTTCTCGCCGGCCAGCGCGAGCCGCACGCAGAGCATCGACCGTACGCCGGTGCGCTGCACGCACAGCCGCGAGAACTGGGGCCAGCGGGTGTCGGCTTCCAGATCGTTCACCAGCACCAGGTCGTCACCGGTGGCCGCGTCCAGGCAGGGGCCCTCGCCGGCCGTGTACTGCAGTTCGTCGACGGCGGTGGGGAGTGGCCCGGAGGCCGCCGACGTCCGCGGCGGTTGCCGGCGTCGCTGCACCGTCACCCCGCAGTGTTCCGCGTGGGGGATCGCCCGCGCGGCCAACGTCACGAGGAGATCGGAGTCGAAATCCGTCGTACGGTGAAGGGCGGTGGCGATCTCGGCGAAGAGCAGACCCAACTCGGCGACGTGACCGGTGCTGGATCCGCCGGGGGCCGGGTCAGTCATAGAGAAACTCGCTCTCGCTCGGCCGCCGTGCATGGCGGTGCCTCC
>JBDIAG010000330.1:0-5651 GCA_039812305.1 Actinomycetales bacterium
GGCGAGGAGAACTTCTGGGTCACCATCGACAGGAGGTGGCCCTCCAGACCCCGGGCCCGCACGCCGGTGAACGTGATGTTGCCGTAGTAGGCGATCATCGCGCCCTTGGACAAGAACCACGGCTGGCCGGGGTTCATCGCGATCGAATAGGCGTAGGGATTGCCGGGGATGTTGTCGCTGTCCGGCAGGGACATCGGGTTGAGCACCGGCCCGACCGAGCCGGGGCCGCCCGGACCCGCCGTTGGATAACCCGTCACAGCTTCTCCTCCGATGCCTGCACGTAGACGACTCCCTGGCCGAGCAGCTTCAGTTGCATGGCTTCACCGGACCCGCGACCGATCGCGTCACGCCAGCTGAGGGCCGTGGTCAGCTCCAGCTGGACGTTGCCGATGTGACCGACGTAGGACTGCGGGTCGACGAACACGGGCTGTTGGCCGACCTGCAGTTCGAAGGTGCCACCGTGGCTGAGCAGCACCGCCGACCCCATGCCGGAGAGCTGGGTGGTGAACATGCCCTGACCGGTGGCGACGCTGGTCACCGCACCGCGCAGCATGCCGCGCAGGCCGCCACCCCCACCTCCGCCGCCCCCGCCGGAGGACATCACCGACACGGTCGAGGACTGCAGGCTGGCCGTGTGCGCCAGCATCCGGCTCATCTCCACCGTGAGCTGGGCCCCGTTCAGCGGCACGATCGTGCAGTACAGGCCCGCCCGGCCGTAGTACACCTCGCCGTTGCCGCGGGCCCGCATCATCGCCTCGTGCTCGCCGGCCATCGAGCGGCCCAGCGTGCCCATCATCTGACCACCGAAACCGCCGCCCATGCCACCTCGCCCCATGCCCGGCATCGGCATGCCGCCCATGGCGCCCGGGGTCTCCGGAGAGAACGCGACGTCGCCGGTGTAGAAGAGCATCGCGCCCTTGCGGGCCAGCACGTCGCCGGTCGCGTTCAGGTTGACCTTGACGACCTTGGAATTGACCTGCTCGAACGTCACCTCAACGCTCCTCGGGCTGGATGTAGACGACCCCGCTGCCGTCCCAGCGCAGGGAGAACGGCTCGCCGCTGCCCTCGCCGAGCACGGACGCCCAGGAGACGTCGGTCAGGAACGATTGCTGGAGCTGGCCTTTGGCGGCGACGAAGGCGTCCGGATCGACCACCAGGGGGTACTGCGGACTCACCTCCAGCGCGATCAGCGGGCCACCCGCCGACAGCAGGGCGACCTGGCCGTGCCCGGTCACGGTGGTGGTGAACAGCCCCTGGCCGGTGGAGGCACCGCGCAGGCCGGTGAACCGGATATCGGTGCGGAGGTCGCCGGCCAGGGCCAGCAGCTGCTGCGACTCCACCTGCAACGTCTCCTGGACGATGTCGACCAGGGTGACGTCCTGGGCGTCCACCGCCAGGTAGACCACCCCGTGGCCCTGACATTCCATGAAGGACAGCGACTCCCCCGTCGCCCGGCGGCGGATGCCGGCCATCACGCCGTCGCCTCCGCCCATCCCGGCGCTCTTGAAGGAGACGTTGCCCTCGTAGGCGACCATCGACCCGGTCATCGCACGGATGCCGGTGTTCTGCAGATGGGCCTCGACGACTCGACGCCCCTTCGTCCTCAGACTTGCCATCACGCTCCCTGAAGGCGGTAAGGCGGCCGCCGTGGGGCGACCGCCTTACGAGGTTAGCAATGACTGCCGTTGCCCGCCCGGCAATCTGGACTACAGGCAGATGCCCGGCAATCCGACGGAACCGACGATGTCGCCGGTCCTCCGGCCGGGACGCCGGTCTCCAGCGCCGCGGACGGTCAGCGGCCGGCCGTACCCGACTGCCACAGCACCCGGGCGCTCGTGCCGGACCAGCCGTAGTTGACCACGTTCCCGTTGTTCTGCACCTGGAGCTCCACGTACTCCACGGAACGGACCGAGCCGGAGTTCCACAGCGCCTTGCCGGCCGAGTACACGACCAGGTTGCCGTCGCCCTGGATCGCGAAGAACGCGCCCGGGTTGCCGTGCGTGCGGGTGTGCCAGATCGCGCCGGACCCCGA
This sequence comes from Actinomycetales bacterium, assembly GCA_039812305.1. Taxonomy (GTDB): domain Bacteria; phylum Actinomycetota; class Actinomycetes; order Actinomycetales; family CAWJMD01; genus JBDIAG01. The sequence continues at coordinate 2,033 of JBDIAG010000330.1, forward strand.
GTACAGCACGAGGTTGCCGTCGCCCTGCATGACCAGCCGGTAACGGCCGTTCGGGCTCGTCAGGTACCAGCCGGGACGGAGGTATCCGTTGAGGTCGCCCTCGCCGTCCCGGAAGGCCGAGCCGTAGCTGGCGATGGTGCGCGAGGCCCACAGCGCCTTGCCGGCAGAGGAGTACACGACGACATTCCCGTCGTCCTGCATGACGACGGAAGCGCCCGGATTACCGAACGTGCGGGTGTGGAAGAAGGCCTTTCCGTCGATGTAGAGCACGAGGTTGCCGTCGCCCTGCATGATTAGCTTTTGCGTGCCTTCCGGCGGAATGGCATCGCCGGTGAGGAATTCGAGTCCACCCGAACCGGAGATGACATAGAGATCTTCATCGGCCCACAATTCATGCTGGCCGCTGGTCGATCGCAGGAAGTCCTGCCCGGTCAGCGATTGACCGCTGGTAAGCCTGTTGCCGACCGCCGCCTGCGCCTGCTGCGTGCTCGCGATCCGCTGTTTGGTCTCTTCCGGTGAACCCTTCGCGAGCGCAGGACTGCTCGCGCCGATCGCGGTGGAAACCGCGAGGGCGAGGGCGAGCGCCCCCGTCCTCATCCGTCGAGATGCCATCGTCAATCCTCTCAGCCCCCGGGAATCAGATCCGCATGGAGCGGGTCATGCCGTCCTCTGAGTGGTCGGCTCGCGCCACAGCATAACGGGATCAACCGCACTTGGGTATCCAAATGCATGTAATTCTGACAGCGCCTTCTTGCGGAACAAGACAACGCGATCTGCGGAGACGGATAGGACCGTCTCCGCAGATCGCGTTCGTGAGTTCGGAGTCGCTTACCGGTGCGAAATCAGCGACTGCCGGCCGTGCCGGACTGCCACAGCACGGTCGGGACCGGGTAGCCGAGCGAGACCGGGTTCAGGTACTCGACGAGGTTGCCGTCCGGCTGGACCACGAGCCCGAAGGTGTTGCCGTCACCGGCGCGCATCGTCCTGGAGTTCCAGACCGGCTTGCCCTGGGTGGTGTAGATGACCATGTTGCCATCCGGCTGCACCACGAAGCGCGCGCCGGGGTTGCCCTGGGTCCGGGAGCTCCAGACCGCCTTGCCGGCCCTCGTGTAGAGCACCAGGTTGCCGTCGCCCTGCATCAGCAGCTTGTAGGCGCTGTTCGAGCTCTGCAGGTACCAGCCGGGCTGCAGCTGGGAGGTCCAGGTGCGGCCGAGGACGTTGAAGCTGTACGCGTCCGTCGCGAGCGTCTTGCTGGCGTAGAGCGGCTTGCCCTGCGGCGAGTAGACGACGACGTTGCGGTCGTCCTGGATGACCGCGAAGGAGCCGGGGTTGTTGAACGTCCTGGTGTGCCAGGTGGGCACGCCGTTGGTGTAGAGCACCAGGTTGCCGTCACCCTGCATGATCAGCTTGTTGTCCACGTCGGCCGAGGAGTTCGTCACGCTGATGACGTGGGGTGTGGTCGAGTAGCTGGTGAGGTAGAGGCCCACCTCGTTCGAGATCCAGCCGTCCGCGGCCAGCCGGTGCTGTCCGTTCTTCGAGATGAGGTCGTGGTTCTCGTCCATGGACTGACCCGGCAGCAGCCGGTCGCCCAAGTGGTTGTGGCCCTTCGGAATACCACCCGGCAGGTTCGGTGGAAGTGCCTGGGGACTCGCTGGTGCGGCCACCGCCGGCCCACCCAGCCCGAAGGCGCCCCCGATCATGGCCACTGTCAGCGCGATTGCCGACAAGCGCTTCCGCACGTTCATATACATCGCTCCCTTGTGGGTATCCCCCGGTGCTCGGCACTCGTGAGCACGTTCTGTCTGTGAAGGCCGATCCGGACTGTGCCCGATTCGGGCAATACGCGACGAACTATATCGGCGGCTGTGGCCTCAGTCCGACGTTTAGGGACTTCTCAGCCGATATCACCGAGTTGGAGTCATTGGCATTACTCAGTGAGTCGAGCCCCCACACTACGCCTACCGAGATGGGCGGCTTGGGGTTCTCGACAGGCCAGATATCGGACGTTACTCGGCAGTTGGGTGCCCAGAGGTGACTCTGGGAGACGAGAGGAGCAGGCTGGTTGCTGCGCAGTGGTTCTCCATCTGCCGGAACGCCTCGTCCCGATCGCCCGCCAGAACCGCTTCCACGATCTTGCGGTGCTGGAGATCGGAGAGGGTGAAATCGTGCCCGCTCTCGGGCACCTGCACCAGCAGGGCGTCCAGATGGGAATGGACGTCGGCGAGCGCGCCCACCAGGGTCGGCGAGCCCGAGGCCGCGGCCAGCATCAGATGGAGCCGGGCGTCCGCCCGTCGACGCAGGCCCGGGTCCGGGTCGGCGCTGGACTCCAGGCAATCGGCGAGCAGGCTGCGGGTGGCCGGGTCCAGTGGCCGCATGGCGGCCTGACGCACCGCTCCCGTCTCCAGGACGAAACGGTGCGTCAGCAGATCGCTCAGCTCCGCGCCGGTCAGCTCCACCGGCCGGCACCCGGATCCGGACGCGCCGTCGGCCACGAAGGTCCCACCGCTGCGACCCCGCGTCGTGCGCACCAGGCCCGCCTCGCGCAGAGTGCGGATCGCCTCCCGGACGGTCTCGCGGCCCACGTGCAGTCGCTCGGCCAGATCGCGCTCGGACGGAAGCCGCTCACCGGCAGCGACGAGGCCGAACCGGATGCTCTGCGTCAGCCGGTCGATCGTCCACTCCAATGAATTGCCGCTCGGTTGAGGACGCCACAACAGATCGGCCAGCATCACACCCCCCCAGGTCGTTCCCGGCTGCCGCGAATCTCGGCGCGCCGGTACGTCCAAAGGTAATGCAAGCTTGTATCAGCATCCGGGGCGGGTCACCCTTAATGGGGCAAACACCCCACAATCGGGGCATTTATCCGAACTGGGCCTCGACGACCCGCGCCAGATGCTGCGGACGAACCTGCCGCCGAGGTCGTGATCGCACCACCGCGCGCAGGTTCAGCTGCCGGATCGACGGCACCGATACGCATGCCGGACACGACGGCCATCACCCCAGGACGCACCCACGAGCGCGAGCACGCGGCGGCCGCATGGGGTCCGCGTCAGCGGTCCGGACCGTCAGAGGTCCGCAGCGAGCGGGCGAGGAGACTTGCCAGCGTCACCGCCCGCACACCCGCCAGATCCTGGGCCTGCGTGCGGCAGGAGAACCCGTCGGCGAGCAGCACCGCTCCCTCCGGCGCCTGCCCCAGTGCCGGTAGGAAGCCGTTGCGGGCGACTGCGACCGAGACGTCGTAGTGCCCGGCCTCCATGCCGAAGTTGCCCGCGAGACCGCAGCAGCCGGCCACCACGCTCACCTGCGCCCCGGCCGCTTCGAGGAGAGCGGTGTCGTCGGCGTATCCGGCCGCGGAGTACTGATGGCAATGCGGCTGGGCGACCAGGCTGGTCGGCTCGATTCTGGGCGGCGACCAGCCGTGCGCCCGCGCCAGGGACAGCTGCTGGGCCAGCGTGCGGGTGGCGGCCGCAACCTCGGCCGCCCGCGGGTCGTCCGGGAGCAGCTCGGGCAGGTCGGTCATCAGGGCGGCCGTGCAGGAGGGTTCGATCCCCACCACGGGGATCCCGCGGGCCACCAGCGGATGAAGGACGTCGACCAGCGCTCGCAATCTGCGCCGGGC
>JBDIAG010000331.1:0-5645 GCA_039812305.1 Actinomycetales bacterium
AAAGGTGCCCGAGGTCGACCAGTTCGACCGCGTCGATCTGGGTGATCTGCCGCAGGATCGACCGGACCTGCGTGTCGTCGACGTCGTCACTCACGTAGTCGCGAACGACCAGCTCCTGGTCCGGGCCGATGCCGCCGGTCAACTCGTCAAGCTGGAGCGACAGCAGCCGGCCGTCCACTCCGAGCTCGGTGACGTACCCCTCGATCTCGTCGGTCAGCCGGCGAACCATCTCCAGACGCTGGACGACCACCGCCACGTCGCGGATGGTCACCAGATCCTCGATCTCCAGCGCGGAGAGCGTCCCGGCCACCTGGTCGAGGCGGGCCTTGTACCGCTCCAGGGTCTGCAGCGCCTGGTTGGCGCGGCCGAGGATCTCGTCCGAATCCTCCAGCACGTGCCGTCGATCCCCGACGTAGAGCGCGACCGTGTTCATCGAATGGCTCACCGAGATCACCGGGATGCCGGTCTGCTTCGCCACCCGCTCGGCCGTGCGGTGACGGGTTCCGGACTCTTTCGTCTCGATCGTCGGATCGGGCACCAGGTGCACGTTGGCCCGCAGGATCTTCGACCCGTCACGGTCGCAGACGATCGCCCCGTCCATCTTGGCCAGCTCGCGCAGGCCGGTCGCCGAGAAGTCGACGTCGAGCACGAAGCCGCCGGTGCAGATCGAGGCGACGGTCTTGTCGTACCCGAGAACGATCAGGGCGCCGGTACGTCCGCGCAGGATGCGCTCCAGACCGTCGCGCAGGTCGGTGCCCGGAGCGACGGTGGCAAGGGTCGCGCGAAGCAGGTCTTCAGTCTGCGACACGGTCACCCCGCTCCACTCCTGCCCGGCGTGACCGGGGCTCATCGGCGACTTCTTCCTGGCCCCCGACGCCGTAGTCTAGGCGAGTTACGCGGTCAAGGCTCCTCCGCCGACCGGCCTAGGGGGCGCCGGGCGGCATTGCGCCGGTCGAGTGTAGTCCACCGCACTCGTTGCGCTGCCGCCGCCGCCGGCGCGAACCACCTGTGAGTCGCCTTCAAACCACCCAAAGCGGATGGCCCGCCCGGATTTGCGGCGAGCGGTTCGGGGGTGACGGGGGCCGCGCCGCAATGAGCTATCTCATAGCGCCACCGCCTGTGGATGGTCCTCGATCGGCGTCGGGGACTTCAGGATCCCTCGCCGCACGACATCCATCAGCTGGCCTATCTCGAGCAACCGCAGGCCCTCGGGAACCTCGTGCGGGGCGATGCTGCCGATGGGTACGAGCGCCCGGGTGAAGCCCAGTCTGGCCGCCTCCGACAGCCGGCGGGCCAGGCCCGGTACGGGGCGAACCTCGCCGGTGAGACCGATCTCGCCGAGGGCGACCAGGCCGGTGGGCAGCACACACCCCACCGCCGCCGAACCGAGGCTCAGCGCCATCGCCAGATCGGCGGCCGGTTCGCGCAGCACGGCACCACCGACGGTCGAGACGAACAGGTCGTTGCCGGGCAGGGGCAGCCGCAACCGATTCGTCAGCACCGCGGCCACGATCGCCGAACGGGTCGAATCGACTCCGCTGACCACCCGTCTGGTCTGCCCGGCGGAGGTCGTCACCAGGGACTGGACCTCCACCAGCAGCGGCCGCCGGCCTTCCAGGGTCACGGTCACACAACTGCCGGGCGCTCGCAGATCCTGCCGGCTGCAGAACAGGGCGCTCGGATCCACCACCTCGCGCAGGCCGTCGGTGACCATCTCGAAGCAGCCCACCTCGTCCGTCGGGCCGAACCGGTTCTTGGCGGACCGAAGCATCCGTAGCCGGCCGTACCGGTCGCCCTCGAAACTGCAGACCACGTCCACGACGTGCTCGAGCAGACGTGGACCGGCCAGCGATCCGTCCTTGGTGACGTGCCCGACCAGAACGGTGGTGAGGTGTCGCTGCTTCGCCTCGCGCACCAGGGCGGCGGCCACCTCGCGCACCTGCGAGACGTTGCCCGGGGCGCCCTCCACGGCGCTGGAGGCGACCGTCTGCACGGAGTCGAGGATGAGCAGCTCGGGTTGTGACTGCTCGATGTGACCGAGCACCGTGGCAAGGTCGTTCTCCGCGGCGAGCAGCAGGCTCGGCTGCACGCACCCGGTGCGGTCGGCGCGCATCCGGATCTGTGCCGTCGACTCCTCGCCGGAGATGTAGAGCACCCGCCGCCCGGTCTCGGCCGTGCGGGCGGCCACCTCCAGCAGCAGGGTGGACTTGCCCACGCCCGGCTCCCCGGAGACGAGCACCACCGCACCCGGCACGAAACCGCCACCGAGAACGCGGTCCAGCTCGCCCAGCCCGGTGCTCGTGACGGTCACGACGTTGGTATCGATCTCGCCGACTGGCAGTGCCGGGGAGCTCGGGGCGGTTAACGTGGTTCGGGACGTGGACGAGGTACCGGCCGCCTCGACCGTGCCCCAGGCCTGGCACTGCGTGCAGCGGCCGACCCACTTGGTGGTCGACCAGCCGCACTCGGCGCATCGGAAGCTGCTGTTCCGGCTCCGGCTCGGGGGACGACTGGATTGGATACTCATGAGCGTGAAGATAGACGGGGGCACTGACAATGACCCCGTACGCCGTGCCGCCACGTCCGCCAGCGAGATCATCGTCCCGGTCCAGCAGTCCCGGCACAGCCGGCGCATCGCGTCCTGGTTGCCGCAGGTGCGGGTCAGCGACTGGACCCGGGTCACCGGCACGCCGGAGAGCGAGCGGCCGTCGGCGGGCTGGGTCACCGCCGTCGCGATCCTGGTCTGCGTGCTGCTCCTGGGGGCGGGCTTCGTGACGATCCGTCAGCTCGGCTTCGGCTCCGGCGTGGGGTCGGTCGAATGCTGGGACGGCGCCGTCCGGGCGGCCGGCGCCTGTGGTCAGCCGAAGGGCCAGCGGGGCCTGCGCTGGGTCTTCTCGGCCACCCCCGAGTTCGACCATTGCCAGGTCGGGGAGCCGCTCGGAGTGGGCGAGCTGGAGGTATGGCAGTGCGGTTGGGCGGACAGTGACGCCCGGGTGTATCTCAGCAGGTGGGAAAGTCCCGGTGCGGCGGCGGACTACGAGAGCTTCGCGATCTCGGTCGGGCAGCCCGATGTCAACCGCGGAGGGCAGGTGTGGAGTTCGCCGGATCTGGATCCCACGACGACCGACGACGCTGCCTACGCCTTCGCCTACAGCGGCTTTCCGTACTCGTTCGTGGTGATGGGATCGCTGCAGGCCCGCGACGAGGCGGTGCCGAGGATCGGGGTCCGTTCGGTGAAAGAGCTCGCCACACAGGTCTGAAATGATCGGCGCTGACTGAATTTCATGAGGTCAAGGGGGATTCCAACGTGTGTGACTCCGGAATGCACTTCATCGCGGATCCGAGCCGGCGGACCGTCATGGCCGGATTGCTCGGCGGTCTGCTCGGGACGGTCTCCGTCGGATCGCTCGCACCCGGGTCGGCGTCCGCCGCGTCCGCTCCCACTCCTGCCGGCCAGCCGCCGATCCGGCCCCGATCGGACTGGGCCTCGGGGCTGTCGCCGACCGGCCCGCTGCAGCCCGAGGACGAGGTGAAGTTCCTCCTGGTGCACCACACGCAGAGCCCGAACGGGTACGCCCAGGAGGACGTCCCACGGATTCTGCGGGGCTTCTTCGGCTATCACACCAGCTCCGACAAGGGCTGGCCGGACATCGCCTACAACTTCCTGATCGATGCCTACGGCACGATCTGGGAGGGGCGGTCCGGCAGTCTGGCGGGGCCGGTCCGCGGCGACGCGACCGGCGGCAGCCAGGGGTTCGCCCAGCTCTGCTGTTTCATCGGCGACCACACCAGCCAGCCCCCGACCCCGGCCGCGCAGTCGGCGATGAGCGCGGTGCTGGCCTGGCTGGCCACCCGGCACGGGGTGAACCTCCAGGCCGGGCCGACGATCACCTTCACCTCCCGCGGCTCCAACAAATGGCCGGCCGGCAGCGTGGTCACCACCGACCCGGTGGCCGGACACCGCGACATGTCCTCGACCGAATGCCCGGGGGACGCCTGCTACCCCCTGGTGCGCGGCGCCTTGCTCGCCGGTGCCCAGCAGCTGATGGCCGCGGCCACTCCCGCTCCGCAGAGCACGTCCGCCCCGGCATCGGAGGCTGCCACCCCGTCGGCGTCGGAGCCGGCCACACCCGAACCATCCGGACGGACGGCGGACGACCGCGATGAAGCCCTCGCCAAACAGTCGCCACCGCCAGCCGAGTCGTCCGAGGACGACGGCGGACTCTCACCGGTGACGATCGGGGCAGCGGTCGGCGGGGCGGCCGCCGCCGTCGGCGTCGGCGCCTACTTCGTCCACGCCAGCCGGCAACGCGACACCGTCCCCGATTTGCGAAATCCGGACGACTCCCGTCTGGACTAGGGCCCCGTTGGGTCCCGACCGGCTGCCATGCGAACCGCCGATGGTCGCGTTCGGCGGCGACCGGCTGCCATGCGAACCGCCGATGGTCGCGTTCGGTCCCGACCGGACGCGCTGGGCGCGACCACTGGGTACTCAACGTCGCCACTCGCCGCACTGACTGATATTGCCGCACCCGCCGTAGTGCCGGCCTTCCATACCGCCAGCGACCGGCCGGCGGTACGCAATGCCCGCGGACCAGGCCAATTCTGTGGCCCTACGCCCGCACCCTCTCGGTGGCCAGTTCGAGCCGCATTCCCATCCGGCTTGTGTCCCGGGCCTGGCGAGCATCCACCTGTCTCCCCGTTGACCGGTTATGGGTCCATTGGCCGGGGATCGCTGGCTGCTCGGCCGACAACTGGCTGGCGCGGGAGTTCGCGGTCAAACCAGGTGCTGGTGGTGCGAGGTCCCGAACGCTCAGGCTCCCCCAGCCGCTGGTGTGGGAGACGCAGGAGCAATTCGCAGAGTGGCACGGCAGAGTGGCCTACCCGTCTCTGCCATTCCGCGTGATCCGAGGAGAAGGTGGCCGAGACGTCGCCCTCGGACGGTCAGGTTCGGTAGCGCGGCTGGGTGAGTGACCCGGTCGGATCGGGCAGGGACGTCCTTGGCCGGGCTCGGCGCCGGCGCTCGCCAGCCGAATGGAACATTTGTGTTGCCCAGCCACAGAAATACTCCGGCCGAGGGCTGCGCGCAGCCGACCCAGCCGACCCAGCCGCGCAGCTGACCCAGTCATGCGGACGGTCCCGTTGCAGCCGGCTTGCGGTTGCAGTCGGCTTGGTTTGCAGCCGGGTTGAGGAGTCAGAACGTCCGGTGGAAGAGGTTGATCGCGTAGTCCACCGCGGAGCCGGTGTGTTCGTCGAGGATCCACCGGACGATATCCGGGGCGAATTCGATCGAGAGCACTCGTTCGAATGTCGTCCGGTCCGGGAAGTCCCAGCGGATGGTGAGCGGAAGCCGGTTCCAGCCGCGACGGGCCCAGAAGCGTTCGACGGCGGCGGCGTCGTAGTCCGGCAGCGCAGCGCGGAACCAGCCGCCGAAGGTCGATCGGGTCGCGTCGTTGTCGATCACGAAGGCGGTGCCGCCCGGACGCAGCACCCTGGCGAGCTCGTCCAGCCCGGGTTCGCAGCCCGGTCCGAAGAAGTAGGCCCATCGGGCGTGGACGACGTCCACACTCCCGTCGGGAACCGGTAGGGCCCCGGCGCTGCCGGCCAGCACCCGGACGTTCGACAGGTCGTCCACCCGGGCCCGG
>JBDIAG010000332.1:0-5631 GCA_039812305.1 Actinomycetales bacterium
TCGGCGGACTAACGAAGCCGGTAACGCCTAAGCAGAAGGCGAAGCGTTTCAAGCGCTGGAGAGAGCGAAGGCAAAAGCCCAAAGACGCCAAAGACGGATGGCGGCACAAACGGCGGCAGCCTTCGATCGCCTTTCCGAGCGGCAACACCGGATAGACGCTGCGGAACACGCCCGGCACGCTGGAGACGATTCCCTCGGTGAGCGCGATCACCCCGATCAGCATGGACGCGAAGCGTCCCGCACCGCCGAACAGGCCCGTCAGCCCCTGGTTCACCGCCGCGAACGACGCGCCGGCGAGCGCCGACAGGCCGACGAATCCGGCCGACGTCCCGGCCTCCAGACCGAGCAGCAGGCTTGCCGCGATGCCGACCAGAACCCCTTGGGCGAGGCCGATCAGCAGACCGGGGAGGTAGCCGCGCAGGGCGAGCCGCAGCGAGGACCTGGTCGAGGACAGCGCCCGTGCCGTCACCGCCTGCAGCACGACATAGCTGGCCAGACCGCCCAGCCACAACGCCAGCACGAAGAACAGCGCCACGCCGGAGGTGTTGAACGGCGAGACCAGACCCATCGGATTGCGCACGGGGGCGTCCACCGTCGACGCCAGCCGGGTGCGTTCGGCGTCCGAATAGGACGGAAGGGCATCGACCGCGGTGGTCAGACCGTCCGCCAGCGTCTTCGTCCCGCTCGCGAGCGTGCCGGCGTTGTCGGCGAGCTGCTGGGCTCCGGAGGCGAGCTGGCCGGTTCCGTCCGCGGACTTGCCGACGCCGCCGGCGAGTTTGGCCGTCCCGTCCGAGAGCTGCCGGGCTCCGCCCGCGCTCTGCCGGACGCCGTCGGTGAGCTGGCCCAGCCCGGTGACGAACTGGCCCTGGCCGGCCGACAGTTGCTGTGCGCCGGTGGCGAGCTGGCCCGCCCCGGCGGTGGCCGCCTGAGCCCCCGCCGACAGCGACGGGGAGGTCACCCCGGGCGCCAGCACGGACTTCCCGTTCAGCGCCACATCCGTCGTGGTGACGTTGGTGGCCAGTGAGGTCAGCGTCTCCTCCGACGGCAGGGCCGCCTGGGCCGCCGCGATCCCCTGGACGCAGGTGGCCGGGCTGGTCTGGCATGCGCCCAGCGCGGACTGGATCGCCGCCTGGTACGCCTGCATCGACCCCAGCACGGTGGCGGTGTCCGTCGCCGCCCCCGCGACAGATCCACCCGCCACGGTGACCCCGCCGGAGAGCTGGCCGAGCTGGTCGGCGAACTGTTGCGTGCCGCTGGCGAGCTGCGTCGTGCCGTCCTGCAGCTGCTTCGCCCCGGCCAGGGCCTGGTCGGATCCGGTGGAGAGCTGGCCCAGCCCGTCCGCCAGCTGCTTGGCGCCGCCGGCGAGTTGGGTCGTGCCGGAGTCCAGCTGCTTCATGCCGCTGGCGAGTTCGGTGGTGCCGTCGGAGAGCTTCTCCACGCCCACGGCGAACTTGCTCGTTCCGTCCGCGAGTTCGTGCGCGCCGTCGGCCGCCTCACCCAGCTTGTCGCCGAGGGTGTTGAAGCCGACGTAGAGGTTCTCCAGATACGTGGTCGTCAGAGTGGAGTTGAGGGAGGTCGTGGCGGCGCGCACCAGCTGACGGCTGATGTTGTCGTCCACCAGTTTCGACCGGTCGCTGGTGCGGACCTCGATCGTCGCCTGCGAGGTCTTGGACGCCTCCCCGGCGTAGCTGGTGGCGGCGGCGGAGAAGTTCGCCGGGATGGTGACCATCGCCGCATACCGGCCCGCCGAGAGACCGGATTCGGCATCCTCGGCGTCGGTGAGAACCCAGTCGTAGTTGCCCCGGTCGTCCTCACCCGAGCCGTCCTCGCCGGCCTTGACCAGCTCCGCGGCGAGCTGGCGTCCCATCGGCACCTTCTGGCCGTCGATCTCGGTGCCCTCGTCCTGGTTCACCACGGCCGCCCGGACCTGGTCGAGCCGCTGGGTGCTGTCCCAGGTGCCCCACAGCAGGATTCCGCCGATCCCCAGCGGCACCAGGACGAGACCCAGCAGGGTCAGCCACCCGATCCGGCGGGAGCGCGTCGCGGCCTCGACATAGCGGAACATCAGCCCACCTCCACCTTCGCGTGCGTCCCGGCGCTGGTCCGGTGCACGTGCGTGACCCGATCCGGGGGCAGCGCCTGCTCGATCGACTCGGCCTGCACACAGGTGACCACCAGGGTCACCGGACTCTGGTCGAGCAAGGCCTGCACGGCCCGTTGGACGGCCGGGTCCGTGACGTCGTCCAGATCGTCGATGACCAGGATCTGCGGACGTTCGGACAAGGCCCACCGCACCGTCCCGGCCGGATCGGACTCGTCGCTCATGCCGAGAAGTCCGACCCGCGACCGGACCGCGGCGCTGCGCTGCGGCAGCACGTAGCCGGCCACCCGGAGCCGACCGGTCGACGGCTGGACCCGTCCGGCCAGCGTGTACGCGAGCGCAGACTTGCCGGAGTGATGCTCGCCCTCGATCACGAGGATCTCCCCGGCCATCACGGTCAGATCCACATCGCGGTATCCGCCCGCGCCGCCGGGCTGGAAGCCCAGCGCGGACGCGGCGATCGCCGAGCCGTCGCCCGGCCATTCCGCCAGGGCCAGCTCCCTGGTGACCCCCTCCCCCTCCACGTCGAAGGACGGCAGTCGCCGGTCGAGCCAGCGCGGGATCCACCAGGCCCGGTCGCCGAGCAGCTGCAGTACCGCCGGGACCAACACCATCCGGACGATGAAGGCGTCCACCAGGACGCCCACGGTGAGGCCGAGTGCGATCGGCTTGATGTTGGCGTCGCCGTGGGGCACGAACGCGGCGAAGACGGAGATCATGATCGCCGCGGCTGCGGAGACCACCTGGCCCGAGTCGCGGAAGCCCTTGCGGATCGCCTCGGTGGCGCTGGCGCCGTGGACGTACTCCTCCCGGATCCGCGACACCAGGAAGACCTCGTAGTCCATCGCGAGACCGAACAGCACGCCGATCAGCAGGATCGGCATGAAGCTGATCACCGGACCGACCTGGACGACGTGCAACGGTCCGCTGAACCAGCCCCAGGAGAACACCGCCGACACCGCCCCGAAGGCGGCACCGATGCTGAAGAGGAAGCCCAGGGTGGCCTTCACCGGCACCCAGATCGAGCGGAAGACCATCGTCAGCAGCACCAGCGAGAGACCGATGATGAGCACCAGGAAGGGAAGCAGGGCGTCCCCGAGCAGGCCCGACACGTCGATCCCGGCCGCGGTCAGCCCGGTGACCGCGATCTGGACGCCGTACTTCTCCTGGAGGGTCGGCTCGAGGTCGCGAATCCGCTGGACCAGCTCTCGCGTCTGGTCGGAATCGGGGGCGCTGTCGGGGATGACCTGGACGATCCCGGTGGTGGCGTCCTCGTTCGGCGTGGCCAGCGGGACGGCCTTCACCCCGTCGACGGCCGCCAGCTCCTTCTTCAGGTCGGCCATCAGCCCCAGCGGATCATCGCTGGTGACGATCGACCCGGTGATCAGAAGCGGACCGTTGAATCCGGGACCGAACTCCTGCGCGATCAGATCGTAGGAGTCGCGTGCGGCGGTCCCCTTGGCCTGACTGCCCGCGTCCGGCAGGGCGAGGCGCAGGCTGAGCGCCGGCAGGGTCATCAACCCGACGACCACGACGACGGCCGCGATCGTGACGACCGGCCAGCGGGTCACCGCGCGCACCCAGGCGTCCAGCACGCGCGAGCCCACCGTGCCGCCCTTCGTCGCGGACGAGCCCGCCTTGGCCGCCACTCGCAACAGCAACGGCGAGGCGAAGCCGAGCAGGGCCGGGGTGAGGGTGAGGCAGATGAGCACCGCGACCGCCACCCCCAGGGCGGCCACGACGCCCATCACGGTCAGGAAGGGGATGTTCACCACCGACAATCCGACCAGGGCGATGATCACGGTCAAGCCCGCGAAGACGACCGCCGATCCGGCGGTGGCAACCGCCCGGGCGACCGACTCCTCGGGATCCATTCCGTCGCGCAGCTGGCCGACATGCCGGGAGAGGACGAAGAGGGTGTAGTCGATTCCCACGGCCAGTCCGAGCATCAGGGCCAGCGCGGGCGCGGTGGACGTGATGTCGGCGAAGCCGGTGGCGAACTGCACCCCCGCCATGGTCAGCATGACGCCGATGCCCGCGGTGAGCAGCGGCAGGCCGGCGGCCACGAACGAACGGAACATCGCGAACAGCACGATCATCGCGACGACGAGACCGATCACCTCGGTGAGGGAGAAGCCGAAGTCGCTCTGCTCGGTGAAGGCCTCGCCGCCGACCTGCACGGTGCTCCCGGCGGGAAGGTCGTCGCGGAGGGACTCCCCGGCCTTCACGAGCTGGTCACGCAGGCTCGCCGGCACCTCTTCGGTGGGGTCGTCGAGCTGGACGGTGATGATCGCGGCCTGACCGCTGTCGGAGACGTTGGAGTCGTCGGACAGCGAGGCGGCCTCCTCGGCCTGCTCCGGCGGCGTGCCCTCGGGCAGGCTGATCGGCACCAGCGGATTGGCGACGGCGCTGACGCCGTCCAGCCCCTCGAGTGAGTCGACACTGCGTGCGACGGCCTTCTCCGGCCCGGCGTCACGGACCTTCGCGCCGTCCGGCACGACGACGACGATCTGCGCGGACGAGCCGCTGACCTGCGGGAAGTTGTGCGACAGGGTGTCGAGGGCGTCCTGCGACTCGGTGCCCGGGATAGAGAACCCGGTCGCGAAGGAGCCGCCCAGCAGCCCGGCGCCGGCCCCGACGACCACCAGGACGCCGACCCACACCGCGAGCACCAGCCGGCGCGCCCGGTAGGCCCATCGGCCGAGTCTGTACAGAAGGGAGGACACGCGGTCTCCTTACCCCTATCGAGTGCCAAGGGAAGTGGACACAACAGCGCATCCGCGAGGCAAGCTACCAGATTCACGGTGCATCGGATACGTGATGTATCCGATCTGTACAGCGTGGGCTAGGCTCAGCGTTATGACCGCACCGACCTCGCAGAGCGCTCGCCCGGCGCTCGGTCCGCGACGTCCTCCCGCGGTGCCGGACAGCAATCGCCGGCGCAAGACGCGTGAGCGGCTGATGGAGGCGGCCTACGACGTCTTCGTGACCCACGGGCTGCGGGGAGCCACCATCGAGCAGATCACCGAGGCGGCCAACTTCACCCGGGGAGCCTTCTACTCCAACTTCGCCAACAAGGAAGAGCTCTTCCTCGCGGTGATGGAGCAGAAGCGGGACGAACTGCTGCGGCGACTGTGGTCTCGTTTGCAGGAGTACCCCCCGCTATGTTCACCGGAGGCGCTCACCGCGGACGACGTCGGCCTGCTGCTGGTGAACGCCCTGCAGCCGGGGCTGGACGATCGGGGCTGGATGGTCGCCGAGATGGAGACGCTTCAGGCCGCTCTGCGCGATCCCGCTCTGGCGCAGCGACAGGTGGAGATGCGTCGCCGGGAAGTCGCCCAGTACGCCGCGTTCGTCCGCGATGCGTTGCAGCTCCTGGGTCGCCGGCTGCTGATCGACGAAGAGGAGGCGGTCGGCATCCTCCTCGGCGTGGCCGACCGCTGCCGCACCGATCTGCTCCTGGAGGGCGCGCCCCTGCAGAATCTGGCGGAGCGGGTGAGCAAGCCGATCGCCGTCGTGGTGCTGGGCAT
>JBDIAG010000333.1:0-5630 GCA_039812305.1 Actinomycetales bacterium
ACCAAGCCGGGGGAGTACGAGAAGAAGGTCTACGTGCTGCCCAAGCACCTGGACGAGAAGGTCGCCCGGCTGCACCTGGACGCCCTCGGCGTCCGCCTCACCGAGCTGACCAAGCAGCAGGCCGAGTACCTGGGCGTGGACGTGGCGGGCCCGTTCAAGCCCGACCACTACCGGTACTGATCGCCACTGCGCGGGGCAGCCGTGCCGCGAGGGGTCTACCAGGTGGCCGGTCGGGCCGAGGCGTTCTCCTGTGCGCCCGGCCGGGCCGGCTGGCGGTACGTGTCCGACCGGCTCGACCTGGCCTGCGACACCGAGTTCCGGCCGGTGCGGTTCGTGGTCACCGCGGCGGACGGCTCGACCTTGCGCGGTGGCGGTGCCCGTCTCGACGACGGAACCCCGCTGCTGGTCTGGGCCCATCCCGACGGCTCGGAGGCTGAGCGTCAGGAGCAGCACGTGGTGGCCCAGGTGTTGCTCACCTCCTCGCCCGGATCGTGGGTGGCGGCGGTGAAGGCCGTCGTCCGCAGCGGCCGGCGCGACCTGGTGATCACTTCGCTGACCGTCGACCTCAGCGGCGAGGGCGTGCGAACCGTGCGTCAGCAGCACCGCTGCCACCTGGTGGCCACCAGCACCCACCCCACCGACGCCGACCCGCTGCGGGTGCAGGAATGGCACCTGGTCGAGCGGGAATCCGGTCAGCGTCGCACTCTGCACCTGGCCGGCGACGTCCTGGTCGCCGCCGACGGCGTGCCCCAGCCCGGGCAATCGGTCGAGGTCGCCGAACTGGAGTCACCGCCGACGCTCGACCGCACCCCCTAACCGGGATCTGGGAAGACCGACAGACCAAGGCTCCGCGCGGTGGAGGCGAGTGCCCGGTCGAAGGTGGCCACGGTCGCGCCCTCCTGCTGGGCGGCGAGGATCAGGCAGCAATCGGGGAGCTTTCGTGCGGTGGCGGCCCGCAACTGCGCCAGCCTGCGAGGCGCATCCGCCGGGAAGGCGATGTCTTCCAGGGCTATCCGATCCAGCGCTGCCGTTGCCTCGTCGAGGCGACCGGCCCGGGCCGGACCCACGAGCACCTCGGCATGGTTGACCGGAGTGGTGGCGAACCGCTCGTCAGCGTTCTCCAGCAGCAAGTCCTTGGCCCGCTGGTGGTGCGCATCGTCAGGGTCGAGAAACGCGATCAGGACGCAGGCGTCCAGGACGATCATTCGGGCCAGTCCTCGCGCAGGGCGTCCAGGTAGCCCGGCTCGTAGACCCCTCGTAAGGAACCCGCGGACTCGGCGATTGCCGCGCGTCGAACGGCGGTCTTGCGTTCTGTCTCGGCGGCAATGTGCTCGGATCCGGCCTCGATGAGCCGCAGCAGCAATCGAGAAGGCCGATCCCGGTCATCTGGCCAGCGCCGGGCAGCGGCCGCGAGGGCCGCCGCGACCTCGTCGGTCTCGGTGATCGCGTGGCGGGGCCTGGTTGTCGGCACACGCCAAGTGTAACTCCTGTTCCTGAGGTGTCGCACCCGGTTGAGGCGCTGTCCGGCCGTGGTCCTGAGCTGTGACGTAGCTCGCATGGCGAGCGGAATACTTGTCGCCAGTCAATCGGTTGGAGAGTATGTCAGGACAAACAGACAACAGGTGAGGCCCGCAACGGTGGCCTCGAGAAGGAGACGGACATGCCTCTGGTCAGGATCGACATCACCCGCGGCCGCACCCGGGAGCAGATTCGGGCGATCGCGGACGCGGTGCACGAGGCGATCGTGGAGACCTACCGCATTCCACCGCGGGACCGGTTCCAGATCGTCACCGAACACGACGCCGGTCAGATCATCGCCGAGGACGCCGGGCTGGGCTTCGAGCGGGACGCCGACGACGTGACCATCGTCCACATCTTCACCCAGACCGGCCGCACGGTGGAGAAGAAGCAGCAGCTCTACGCCCGGATCGCCGGCGGTCTGGAGCAGGTGGGCGTGGCCCCGAACAACGTCTTCATCGCCTACACCGAGAACAGCTCGCAGGACTGGTCCTTCGGCTTCGGCGTGGCCCAGTACGTCACCGGCGAGCTCTCCGTCCCGGACCCGGCGGCGAGCGGCAGGTGAGCCGGCTCAGCCGGTGACCGGGCGGTAGTCCCCGGCCTGCTCGGCGGCGAGATCCCCGGTCTCGCCCGCCGAGGTGGCCCGGCGGCCGAACCACCAGCAGTACCCCAGGTAGGCCAGCCAGACCAGGACGCCGATCAGGATCCGGGCCCAGGTGGGCAGCGGACTGGGCGTCACGAAGGCCTCGACGATGCCGGAGACCAGCAGCACCACGACGAGGGCGCCGGCGACCGTGAAGAGGGCCCGCCCCTCCTGGCCGAGCGCCTGGGTGCGGGTTCGCGGGCCGGGATCGACCATCGCCCAGAAGACCCGCAGCCCCGCCGCGATCGCGGTGAACACGGCGGTCAGCTCCAGGAGGCCGTGCGGGGTGATCAGTCCGAAGAACTTCCCGGCGGCACCGTTGGCGACCATGATCCCGCCGGTCAGGCCGATGTTCACGGCGTTGCCGTACAGCGCGTAGACCGGGAAGAAGCCGGTGATACCGAAGGCGACGCAGGCGGCGGAGATCCAGGCGTTGTTCGTCCAGACCCGGAAGGCGAACGAGGTCGCCGCGTACTCGGAGTAGTAGTCCTCGAAGTCGTGCTGGACGAGTTGCTGGGTCTGCGCGTCGGTCAGCATCGCGGACTGCACGTCCGGATTGGCGACCACCCACCAGCCGTAGCCGACGGCGATCAGGGTGAACAGCACGCCGGCGGTGAACGTCCACCAGCGGATCCGGTACAGCGCGGCCGGTGCCGAGACGGTCGCGAACCGGATCGTGTCCCGCCACCACGACTCCGACGAGCCGGTGAGCCGGCCGCGAGCCCGGGCCAGGGTGCGTGACAGCCGGGAGACCAAGGTCGGATCCGGGGCGGCACTGCGCACCTGCGACAGGTGGGTCGCGGTCCGTTGGTACAGGGTGACGAGGCGATCCGCCTCCTCGCCGGTGATGGCCGTGCGCCTGCTGAGCTGATCGAGCTCGTCCCAGTCGCGCCGGTGCACGGTGGTGAAGGCCTCCAGATCCACCCGTCGCCTCCCTTGTGGTGCCCGCCTTCCTGCCAGGGTACGTGGCCCGCTCGGCCGCCGCCCGGCCATCCGGCCAAAGTCGAATCAGCCACTACGTCGATGGCGTGCTCTTCGGCCAGCCGGGCATGAATCCACCAGCGTGTCCCATGATGCCTCTCCTCTCCGATACGGAGAAACCAGAGCACCACACCAACCCATCTGATTATGCCGAACCAGCAGGCCCGCCCAGGACTAAAACCACACTCCAGCAACAAGTCTCACGTACACATCGACATAATCACGACGTCCACATAATTGGTGAAGGGCACGGCGGGGTCGTGGACGAATCTGAGGTATTCGTATCATAGAGGATCCTGGCCTGACGGATCCCGCGCCATACCGCCGCGCACTTCAACCCAGCTGACGAGAGTGGTCCAGCTTCCCGTGACCGGCATATCATACTTCAATCATCGAGGATCAACTGCAAGATCCATTGAGAGAAATCGTCTCTCGCCCATCGCACCGCATAGGTGACACCGATGTAGGTAAAGACACCGTCCGCAATTTCCGCAGCCTCATCCAGGCTAGAGTAGCCCTCATCCCACGGCCTATTTGGCGCTACCGCTATTCTCCATCGAATGACGTCGTCCTCTGCAACAGGATGATGTCGCCCCGACCTCGAATAGAGCGTTGTGCGCCGAATCGAGAGAAAGCCGACGAGCAGCCCTTCTCGCTCAAGCCATGCCGCGTAGTCTGCATCCCTTGGAAGAGAGTGCAATTCTGGGATACCGCGACTTACCACCATGGGACCCACTTCCGAGGCTTTCCATGATTTATGTGAATTGATCGGTATGTGTGATGGCCCTTCTCGCTTACTGTTAGGTTGGAAGCATCGGCATTGGCGAACGACTCGGAAAACTCATTCCGCTGACTAGTTACCTCGACTCTCTGTCCGGACACCCGTGCCGTCAGCCCCGCCGACACCAGATCCGGCCGCTGCAGATCCGGCCCCGGCTCCAACGCTCCGGCCTCTACGGCCATGGCCGGCCGATCGATCGGCACCAACACGGACGTCACGGCCAGCAGTGCTGAGACAAGAACCGTCGTCCAGGCCGACCAACGGCGAGGCCGTTCGCCAGCGACGAACAATGACGACACATAAATGTCGGCCTGACCGGACATGGTCACCCCTTACCGCGACCGGCACACCTGACAAGTACGCCGAGTGGCGCAAACACAACCAGGACGACATAAACCCCGACAATGTCGGAGTGACTTGATCACCCGATCCGACCAGAGCCAGAACTCTCCGTAACCATGCCCAAAGAGGGTGCTCGTGGCGAGCCGCGGCGTAGAGTGGTGTGAGCCAGTCCACAATGGGAGGAATGGTGCCAGCTGCAGGACAGGCATGGCCGGGTCTCGGGCCGGAGGGGGCCGTCCCGTCTCTGGACGGGTCGCTGCACGTCGACCACGCCACCCGGCACGAGGGCTCCCGCGACGCCGGGCGATATCTCACCCAGGCGCCCCGGGCGGTGTTGCGGCCGGGGTCGATCGCGGACGTCCAGGCGATGGTGCGTTTCTGTCGCGTCCATCGGATTCCGGTTGCGGCGCGCGGGCTGGCCAACACCACCCACGGCCAGGGACTGGTCGACGGACTCCTCGTAGACCTGCGCTCACTGGCCGCGATCGAGATCGATGCAGACCGACACGAGGCCACCGTGGACGCCGGCGCCACCTGGCTGGAACTCGTCAAGGCCAGTGTTCCGCGCGGTCTCACGCCGCCGGCTCTCACCGGCTACCTGAATCTGACCTTCGGCGGCACGCTGTCGCTGGGCGGTGTCCCACCGGCCTTCGAGACCGGCAGCCAGCTCGACAGCGTGCGCGAACTCCAGGTCGTCACCGGAACCGGTGACCTGGTGCGCTGTTCGCCGACCCACGAGCCGGAGCTGTTCGAGGCGGTCCTCGGGGGGTTGGGACAGTTCGGGATCATCGTCCGGGCCACCGTCGGTCTCGCGCCGGTCAAGCCCAGAGTGCGTGGGCACACACTCCTCTACTCGGACGGCTCGGCTCTCTTCCCCGACCTGCGCAGGCTCGTCGACCGCGGCGAGATCAGCGAGATCTACGGCCAATGGTGGCTCCCGGGCGAACAGGGCGAGGTGCACCACCTCGACGTCTTCACGTTCTACGACCCGAGCCATCCGCCCGACGATGCCCAACTCCTGCGCGGTCTCGCAGTCGAACCGACCCAGACCACCGAGAACGACTTCCTGCCGCACGTGGCGCGGATCGACGACGCCGTCGAGGAGTTGCGCGGCGCGCTCGGATGGAGCGACTTCGTCAAGCCCTGGTTCACCATCTGGCTGCCCGAGTCGACCGCCGAACGTTTCGTCACGCAGACGCTCGCGGAGCTGAGGCCGGACGACGTCGGCGTGGGTGGGTTCGTCCTGTTGTACATGCATCGGCGCTCCAAGCT
The DNA here is from genome assembly GCA_039812305.1 of Actinomycetales bacterium. Lineage (GTDB taxonomy): Bacteria > Actinomycetota > Actinomycetes > Actinomycetales > CAWJMD01 > JBDIAG01. The sequence continues at coordinate 5,538 of JBDIAG010000333.1, forward strand.
GCGGCGGCCCTCGTTACGGCTGCCCGCGCCGGACGGCAGCGACTGGGTCTACCTGTTCACCGTGATGACCGCCGGCCCACCGGACGCGTCCCC
>JBDIAG010000334.1:0-5614 GCA_039812305.1 Actinomycetales bacterium
TTTCGCGGTTGGCGGACGGCAGGGCGGGTGACGGTGACGCTGTGGTATCCGATGTGCGCACCGTGCTCGGCATTCAGTGAGCTGGACACACGACCTCCAGCGCCAGATCGCGGAATCTGGGCGTCAAACCGGAGATGTCGTGGGTGTGAGCGACGACATTCTGGTGGGGCGTGTGGGGCTTGAACCCACGACCGGAGGATTATGAGTCCCCTGCTCTGACCGACTGAGCTAACGCCCCGCGGACGTCAGCCTATCGGCCGTCAGTTCTCGACGAGGCTCAGGGAGAAGGCGTAGCGGGTGGCGCGGTAGACATGCTGCCCGAATTCGACCGGACGACCGGTGAGATCGAAGGCGAGGCGGGTCATCGTCAGCAATGCGGTGCCGCGCTTCTCGTTGAGATGCCGGGCCTCCTCGGCGGTCGCGTTGCGCGCTCCGATGGTCTGCTCGGCCAGGTGGATGTGTACCCCGGAGGCCCGCAGCTGCTCGTAGAGCCCGCTCGTGGCCAGAGATTCCTCGGTGATGTCGGCGAGCCCGACCGGCAGGTGGTTGGTCATGATCGCTATCGGTTCGGACTCCGCGTACCGCAGCCGGTGGAGTTCGACGACGGGCGCTCCCTCGTCGATGCGCAGCGCATTCGCGACCTCCGTGGAGGCGGGCACCTCCTCCAGGGAGATGACGTGCGTCTGCGGAGTCTGCCCGGCGGCGTTCAGATCCTCGTAGAGGCTGGTGAGCTCGAGCGGGCGCCGGACCTGGGCCCGGACCACCTGTGTGCCCACCCCGCGACGGCGCACGAGCAATCCCTGGGTCACCAGGTACTCGATCGCCCGCCGGATCGTCGGGCGGGACACGCCGAGTTCGTCCGCCAGCCGGATCTCGTTGCCCAGCAAGGACCCTGCCGGAATCGTCCCGTCCTCGATGTTGGACTGCAGCGACTGGGCCAACTGGAAATACAGCGGTACCGGGCTGGTGCGGTCCACGCTGACGACCGATGCCACTGACACGACTGCCTCCCCGGTTCTCGGCTGACCACGATCGTTTGACCGGCCAGTAGGTCAAGGTGCCCACGTGGTCAGGTTGTATGCACACAACCACAATGCTGTAAGGTCCGTCGATTTGTCGAACCGTCCACCATTGTTGGTGGCCCCGGGTCCACGCGTCGCCTCTCGTGACGAGGATCGAGGGCCGCCACCCGCCGCGAGAATCCGCAGGTCAGGGCGTGGCCCTCGCCTGATGCTGGGTGGCGGGGGGTGTCTTCGAGAACGAGGAATGCGCCGGGCCGGGAGCGCCTCTCGGCGCGTGGCCGCTCGTAGCGGCTTCAGGTGGAGCCCGGGGCTACCGCAGCCCGGCGCACCCGATCCAGGGTAACGGGGACGTGCCGCACGGTGAAATCCAGTCGAGTGCGGGTCATCCAGTCGAGTGCCGGGATCCAGGTGAGTGCGGGGCCGAGTGCCGGGCATCCAGCCGAGTGCCGGGCACCCAGGTGAGTGCCGGGCATCCAGGTGAGTGCGGGGCATCCAGCGATTTCCGGCTGCTCGGCCGTTATCTGGATGCCGGAGCATCAACCGGTCAGTCAATCGGTCAGCCGGCTACGGCTCCACGTCGCCGCGGCGCCAGCCGGCCGCGGCCGCCTCCAGGTTCTCCGCGGTGCGGACGAGGCGAGCGGCCGAGTGCGTGTCGTGCTCGGTCTCGCTGCGATGCGCGCGCCCGATCGCCACGATCCGGGTGAAGGCGGCGGCACGTTCCAGGGCCACCGCGAAATCGCCGTCGTAGACCCCGTGCAGGATCGCGTCCGCCAGGCGCTCGACCTGATCCGGCCCCGGTGGTTCGGCGACGCCGGCGACCACTTCCAGCACCGGGCTGAGGCGCCGGCCGGTGTCGAAGTCGGCGGCCACCTGGCCGGCGTTCCCCCGAATCCAGGTGCGCAGCAGATAGACCCGCCACAGTGCGCCGGGTAGGGAGTCCGGGGGAGTGTCCGCCCAGAGCTGGGCCAGCAGATCGAGGCCCTCGGTGTCGGCCAGTTCGACCAGCCGGCGCAGCGCGTCGGGGTCGTCGACGTCGCGGCCGCGGGTGACCAGCAGCAACGCCGTCTGGTAGGCGGCACTGTGCTGGTTGGCCGGATCGTCGCCGCCGGGACGGGAATCCATCGCCGCCGGGCCGAAGAGGGTCGGACGGTGGTATTGCCGGTCGCTCACTGGATGTGACTCACAGGTCTACCGGTGGCGGCGGCGGTGGCATCTTGCTGCGTGGGCACTGCTCCAGAGTAAGGTTCCCGAACGCCAGCGCCTCGTCGACCAGGCCGGAGACCGTCCAGCCCAGCTGGTCGCCGTAGTCGGTGATCCACACCCGGTAGATCGTCACCTCGTAGCGGGACGGCGTTCCGTAGGCGACCTCGATCGTGCCGATCAGCTGCCCGTCCGGCTTGCCATTGCGCCAGGGCCGGTTCCAACGGCTCCAGGCGTTGGGCTTCGCGTCCCAGATGCCGTCGTTCTTGACGTCGTCGAGGGCGAGACCGATGAGGATGCTGCGCGCTGCGTCCTCAGGGATGATGGCGGCCGGACGGATCACCTCCGTGACCGCGATGCCGCCTTGCGCAGACATGCTCCTCCTTCGGTGGCCGATCGGTGGGCCCAGGGTGGGGCCGACCCCGCGCCCCGTGCCCAGCCCGCCTCGTGCCGCGACGTCCCTACCATCGTGCCATGTGCGAAGATATCCCACGGATACGGAGCCGAGGGTCACAAGTGGTCAGTCCGTACCGCTGTGACCGATAGGAACGCTGTAGGAGTAGTGGGAAAATCCCGCAAACCCGGGCAGAATGTGTCCGACAACTTCAGATAGCGCATGACAGCAGGACGGCGTTGGGTGCCGTGCCGCTCCGGTCAGTGAGGTCGTTGGGGAAGGCGTACCTCGAGATCAAGGAGGCGGTATGTCCGGACCCATCACGCGCGGTGTGCTGTTCGTGCACTCTGCGCCGCGCGCGTTGTGCCCACATGTGGAGTGGGCTGCGGGCAGCGTTCTTGGTGTGCGCGTAGCCATCGACTGGATCCCCCAGCCGGTGACTCCCACCATGTTCCGCGGCGAGTTCTCCTGGCAGGCGCCGTGCGGCACCGGGGCGCGGCTCGCCTCGAGCCTGCGCGGCTGGAACCATCTGCGCTACGAGGTCACCGAGGAACCGGCCCGTGGCGTCGACGGCGGCCGTTGGAGCCACACGCCCGAGTTGGGCATCTTCCATGCAGTGACGGACGTGCACGGCAACGTGGTGGTGCCGGAGGACCGCATCCGGGCGGCGCTGCAGGCCGGCAAGGACGACCCCCAGGTGCTGCGCCGGGAACTCGACCTGGCGTTGGGCCAGGCCTGGGACGACGAGCTGGAGCCGTTCCGCTACGCCGGCGAGGGTGCGCCGGTGCGCTGGTTGCATCACGTCGGCTAACCGCCCGCCGAACAGCGAAATAGCCAGCTGACCCACGAAGAAGCCGGTGGGTCAGCTGGCTATTTCGAGTCCGGGTGGCTGTTCGGGTCACCCACGTCCAGGGAAGGCGGGCGTCGAAGAATCAGCTGGCCGTGCGGAACGCCACGCAGGCGTTGGCACCGCCGAAACCGAAGGAGTTGTTGAGGGCGACGCCCTCGCCGATCTCTCGTGGCGTGTCGCGGACGATGTCCAGCGTCGCCTTCGGGTCGAGGTCGGTGATGTTGATCGTCGGTGGGGCCAGCCGGTGGTGCAGGGCGAGGATGCAGAAGATGCCCTCGACCGCGCCGGCCGCACCCAGCAGGTGCCCGGTCATCGACTTCGTCGCCGAGATCGGCACCTCGGTGGCGTGCGCACCGAGCACCGCGGAGATGTTGTCCAGCTCGCCGATGTCCCCGACCGGTGTCGAGGTGGCGTGCGCGTTGACCGCGATGACGTCCTGCGGGCTGAGGTCGCCGTTGGCGAGCGTGGCCCGCATCGCGCGGATCTGACCGCTGCCGGTCGGATCCGGCTGGGCGATGTGGTGACCGTCGGCCGTGAGCCCGGCCGAGACCACCTCGGCGTAGATCCGGGCGCCACGGGCCCGGGCGAACTCCTCGCGCTCCAGGACCACGAAGCCGGCGCCTTCGCCGAGCACGAAACCGTCCCGGGTCGAGTCGTAGGGCCGGCTGGCGGTCTCCGGGGAGTCGTTGCGGGTCGACAACGCCCGCATCGAGGCGAAGCCGGCGATCGGCAACGGGTGGATGGCCGCTTCGGTGCCGCCGGCGATGACGACGTCGGCGCGGTCGGTGCGGATCATGTCGAGCGCCGTGGCCATCGCCTCGGCGCCGGAGGCGCACGCCGCCACCGGGGTCTGCGCCCCGGCCTTGGCGTTGAACTCGATCGACAGGGCCCCGGAGGAGCCGTTCGGCATGAGCATCGGCACCGTCATCGGCAGCACCCGGCGCGGACCGGACTCCTTGAGGACGTCGTAGGCGTCCAGCAGGGTCCAGACTCCGCCGATGCCGGTCGCGGCGACGACCCCGAGCCGGATCGGGTCGACCTCGGGCATGCCCGCGTCCGCCCAGGCTTCCCGGCTGGCGATCATCGCGTACTGGCCGGAGGGGTCGAGCTTCTTCGCCTCGTGCCTGGGCAGTACCTCGCTGGCGGGCCGCTCCAGCCGGCAGGCGAACTCCACCGGCAGCGGATAGCGGGCCAGCCACTCCGCCGGCAACGGCTTGGCACCGCTCTTTCCGGCGAGCGCCGCCTCCCACGTGCTCTTCGCGTCGCCGCCGATGGGGGTGGTGGCACCGATTCCGGTGACGACGACTCGGGCGGGCGTACCCATCTTGGGGTCCTCCTACGTGGTGGGCGGTGAAGACCGCCTCTCGGGCGTGGGCTCGGGGAAAAAGTCGTGACCTGATGACAGTGTGACCCGGCCCGCCCCTCAGGTCGAGTGGGCGGGCCGGCCGGGTGGGCTCAGTCGCCCTGGGCCTGCTGGACGTAGGCGACCACGTCACGGACGGTGGAGAGGTTCTTGATGTCCTCGTCCGGGATCTTCACGCCGAACTTGTCCTCCGCCTGCACGACGATCGAGGTCATCGACAGCGAGTCGATGTCCAGGTCGTCGGTGAAGGACTTGTCGAGCTCGACGGCCTCGACCGGAAGGCCGGTCTCCTCGTTCACGAGCTCCGCGATGCCGGCGAGGATCTCCTGCTCGGACTGTGCCATTTCTGTATCTCTCCTTGTGTGCTGCTGGTGTCCGGCCCTGTTGGGCTGGACGCTGTGGCGCAGGCTAGTCGCCCGCGCCGGATCTGTGGGGGTGACGCGCGGATCGCGGGGGTCAGGGAAGTTCCACGACCTGGGCCGCGTAGACCAGCCCGGCGCCGAACCCGATCAGCAGCGCGCGGTCACCCGACTTGGCGACCCCCTCGTCCAGCATCCGCCGGATGGCGACCGGGATCGAGGCCGCCGAGGTGTTGCCGGTCTCGGCGATGTCGCGGGCCACCGGGATGTCCTCGCGCAGTTTGAGCTGTTTGAGCATCGAGTCGATGATGCGCATGTTGGCCTGATGCGGGATGAAGACGTCCAGGTCGTCCATCGTCATGCCGGCCGCTTCGAGCGCCTTGCGGGCGACCGGGGCCATCGAGAAGACGGCCCAGCGGAAGACCG
>JBDIAG010000335.1:0-5595 GCA_039812305.1 Actinomycetales bacterium
TGGCCACCTCGGCCCGGCCCGCAGGCCCTAGTCCGCCGTCGTGGACAAGGCTTGCCGCATCGGCTCCAACTTGGCCTCGGACTCGGCCAGTTCGGCCTCCGGGTGGGAGCCGGCGACGATGCCGCAGCCCGCGAACAGCTGCATCGAGCGACCGTCCTCGAGGAGGCGGCCACAGCGCAGCGCGATCCCGAGCTCACCGTCGCCGTTGGCGTCGACCCAGCCGACCGGGCCGGCGTAGCGTCCGCGATCCAGGTCCTCCAGCTCGGCGATCATCCGGGCGGCGACGCCGGCCGGAGTGCCGCAGACCGCGGCGGTCGGGTGCAGGCTGGCGACCAGGTCGAGCACTCCGGCTCGCGGTGCGGGGAGTGAGGGCTCGCCCGGCCGGCGCAGCACGCCGGTCACGTCGGTGGCCAGGTGCATGACGTTGGGCAGGTGCAGCACGAACGGGGACTCGGGCACGTTCATGCTGTCGCAGTGCGGGTCCAGAGCCTCGGCCACCGAACGGACGGCGTACTCGTGCTCCTCCAGATCCTTGCTGGAGCGGGCCAGCGAGGCGGCCAGGGCGAGGTCGTGCTCGTCGTCGCCGGTACGGCGGATCGTGCCGGCGAGCACGCGGGACGTCGCCAGGCCGCGCTCGCTGCGCACCAGCAGTTCGGGCGTGGCGCCGATCAGGCCGTCGACGGAGAACGTCCAGCAGCTGTCGTAGCGGGCGGCGAGCCGGCGGCTCACCCAGCGCGGGTCGATCGGGTCGTCCGCCGAGTCGCTGGAGACGGTGATGTCGCGGGCCAGGACGACCTTGTCGACCAGGCCGGCGTCGATTCTGTGCACCGCCTCGGTCACGCGGCGCACCCACTCCCGCGGCGTCAGTGCGCCGGGTCCGAGCGACGTCGAGGCCGGCCCGTTCACCGTCTGCGGTGCGGTCAGTCCGGGCCGTGCCGGGAGCTGGCCGTCCCAGGAGGTCGCGGTGAGCCAGCTGCGGCCGTCGCGTCGTCCGACCACCAGGCTGGGCACGAGCAGGACGGCTCCTGCTGCCGACGCCGGCGAGAACGGGAACGACACGAAAGCCACCGGACCGCAGCCGGGGAGGCCGACCTCGTCCCGCACGGCGGCGTGCCGGGTGAGCTCGTGCCAGGCGGCGGCGGTGTCGCCGAACGCGGTGGCGGAGGGGAACTCGAGGCGAAGCATCGGCCCGAGACCGACCAGTCCGTCTCCCCGCCGGACCCAGGCGCAGTCCTCGGGCCCGGTCAGCAGGTCGAGAAGGGCGGCGTGCGCACCCGGCGAGTTCTCGTCCAGGACACTGGTGCGGCTGATCAGCCGGCTCGCCGGCGCGCAGATGGTGGACATCGCAACCCACTGTATGCCGTGTCGCGCGACGTGCGACCGCGTGCGAGGCGGGCCCGCGGCCTGCCGACCAGGCCGCAGGTGCCTCCGGCCGGACCCGGATCCGGCCGCCGTGGCACCATCGGCTGGTGACTACGAGCCTGCCCGCCGAACGAAAGTCCGGACGTCTCAGCCGGGCCGTCGGGGTCGCGCTGGCCGGCGTCGGCGGGCTGACGACGCTCGCCGCCACCGGTGCCGCGCTGTACACGGCCTGGACGGTCAACGGCCCCCGCCGTCCCGATCTCGACTATGCCTTCACCCCGTTCGAGGTCGGCCTGCCCGCCGAGGACGTCGAACTGCGCAGCGCCGACGGGGTGCGGCTGAGCGGCTGGTGGTTCGACCAGCCCGGCTCGTCCCGGGTGATCATCTGCTGCCACGGTCACCGGGGGAGCAAGTCAGACATGTTGGGCATCGGGCCGGGACTGTTCCGTGCCGGCAACTCGGTGCTGCTCTTCGACTTCCGGGGCTGCGGCAACAGCGACGACGGTCCACAGTCGTTGGCGCACAACGAGCAACAGGATCTCAAGGGGGCGATCGAGTGGGTCCGCCGGCGATGCCCGCAGGCCCGGATCGGCGTCGTCGGCTTCTCGATGGGCGCCTCGGTGGCGACACTCGTGGTCGCCGACGAGCCCGCGGTCGAGGCGGTCGTGCTCGACTCGCCCTTCTCCACCGTGCGGGACGTCATCTCCTCGGCCTATCGGCGCTACAAGCTGCCGGTTCGTCCGCTGATCGACCTGGCCGACCTGGCCACCAAGCTGAGGTACGGCTACACCTTCGCTGAGGTGGCCCCGGTCGAGGCGATCAGCCGGATCGCGCCACGGCCGGTGCTGCTGCTGCACGGGGACCAGGACCGGATCATCCCGGTCTCACACGGCTACCAGATGTACGCGGCGGCCGGGGACCCGAAGGAACTGGTGATCTTTCCCGGGGCCGACCACTGCGGCGGCTACTTCGCCGACCGGCCCGCCTACATCGCGAAGGTGGCGGGGTTCTTCGCGGAGGCTCTCGGGTAGCGCGCTCGACCGCCCGGAATGCGACACTCAGTGTCTATTCGCTGGCGGGCCTTCAGGGCCTGTCTCTCAATCCCTGATCGGCTGCGCGCCGCCCAGGACGCGACCGGCGGCGTTGTCGTCGTCGGCCGTAGAACACCGCTACGACCTCCTCCTCCGCCGTGCCGGACACGCCCTGGACGCCGCTCGCCATCGACCAGGGATCAAGAGACAGGCCCTAGACTCGCCTGGTGTCACACACTCACGAAGCCGATGCCGACGTCATCGTGGTGGGCGCCGGTCCCGCCGGCGCGACGGTCGCCACCTATCTGGCGCGCAGCGGCGTCGACGTCCTCGCCTTGGAGAAGACCAGCTTCCCGCGGGAGAAGGTGTGCGGCGACGGGCTGACGCCCCGCGCGGTGCGCGAGCTCATCCACCTCGGCGTGCCCACCCGTGAGGAGGACGGCTGGATCCGCAACCGGGGTCTGCGGATCGTCGGCGCGGGCATGCGGGCCCAGCTGCCGTGGCCGGACCTGGCGAGCTTTCCCGACTACGGCCTGGTGCGGCCGCGAATGGATTTCGACCACGTCCTCGCGCAGACCGCGTCGGCGGCCGGGGCGAAGATCCTGGAGCGCACCAATGTCACCGGGCCGATCCTGGACGAGACCGGCCGGGTCGTCGGAGTCACCGCCCGTCCGGTGGACGATCGGGGCCGGCGGATCGGCGACGAGGTCAGCTACCGGGCTCCGATCGTGCTGGCCTGCGACGGGGTGAGCGCCCGGGTGGCGCTCGGCCTGGGCCTGTCCAAGCGGGACGACCGGCCGATGGGTGTGGCCGTGCGCACCTACTTCACCAGTCCGCGGCATGACGACGACTGGCTGGAGAGCTGGCTGGAGCTGTGGGACGGTCCGCCGCGACAGTCCAACCTGCTCCCCGGCTACGGCTGGATCTTCGGGGTCGGGGACGGCACCTCCAACGTCGGCCTGGGCATCCTCAACTCCTCCTCGGCCTTCGGCAAGGTGGACTACAAGGACCTGCTGCACCGCTGGGTGGCCACGATGCCGCCGGAGTGGGGCTACCTGCCGGAGAACCAGATCGGCGAGATCCGCGGCGCCGCCCTGCCGATGGCGTTCAACCGCACGCCGCACTACACCCGGGGCCTGCTGCTGCTCGGCGACGCCGGGGGAATGGTCAATCCGTTCAACGGCGAGGGCATCGCCTACGCGATGGAATCCGCCCGGCTGGCGGCCGAGGTCGTCGTCCAGGCGCTGGCCCGGCCGGATGCCGCCGGGCGCGAACGGGCTCTTCTGCACTACCCCGAGGTGCTCGCCGACGCCCTGGGCAGCTACTACACGCTCGGCCGCGTCTTCGTGAAACTGATCGGCAACCCGCACATCATGCGACTCGCGGCCACCTACGGCTTGCCCCGCCCGACCCTGATGAAGCTGGTGCTGAAGATGCTGGCCAACCTCTACGACCCCCGCGGGGGCGACGCCCTGGACCGGGTGGTCAACGGGTTGGTGCAGCTGTCGCCGGCCCGCTGACCCGGGCCCGACGGCGACGCCACGGCAGCCGCGAACGCAACAGGTGCGCTGCCTGGAACCCGTTGCGAAAAGGTTCCAGCACGCCCGGCGAGACCACCGCGACCGGCGGACACTGCCGAAGGCAGTTTTTCTGTTGCCTGGCAACGGAAATGCTCCAAGCGAAGGATGCGGCGTCGCGCGGTAGGCCGTATTCGCGCCACTTTCCCTCGTGCGCCCGCGCGCCCGACCCATGGCCGGAGCAACTAGTAAGCCTAGCCTAACCAGCGCCTCTCAGACCAGGCCCCTAGGATGGTTAGTGGCCGAGGTCACCATGCGACGGCGCGGTGGCGAGCCGGTGAAATTGCAGCGCAGACACCCGCCGGAACGGAGGACCTGACGTGGACACCCCATCGTTCAATCCGTATATCCCGGTCCTTGCCATGCTGGGGCTGTCGATCGGATTCGTGGTCTTCTCACTGACTGCAAACAAGCTGGCCGGCCCGCGCCGCTACAACCGCGCCAAGCTCGACGCCTACGAGTGCGGCATCGAACCCACCCCGCACGCGGTCGGCGGCGGCCGCTTCCCGGTCAAGTACTACCTCGTCGCGATGACGTTCATCGTGTTCGACATCGAGGTGGTCTTCCTCTATCCCTGGGCGGTCTCGTTCAAGGCTCTCGGCGGCTTCGGCCTGGTGGCGATGCTGTCCTTCCTTCTCCTGATCACCGTCCCGTTCGTCTTCGAGTGGCGCCGCGGCGGCCTCGACTGGGACTGAGGTAGCGAAAGGAGGCGTACGAATGGGCATCGAGGAGAAACTCCCGGCCGGGTTCCTGCTGGACACGGTCGAGAACGTCATCGGCTACATGCGCAAGAGCTCGGTGTGGCCGGCCACGTTCGGCCTGGCCTGCTGTGCGATCGAGATGATGGCGGTCGGCGGTCCGCGTTACGACCTGGCCAGGTTCGGCATGGAGCGGTTCTCGGCAACCCCCCGCCAGGCCGATCTGATGATCGTCGCCGGCCGGGTGAGCCAGAAGATGGCACCGGTGCTGCGTCAGATCTACGACCAGATGTCCGAGCCCAAGTGGGTCATCGCGATGGGGGTCTGCTCGTCCTCGGGTGGCATGTTCAACAACTACGCGATCGTGCAGGGGGTCGACCACGTCGTCCCGGTGGACATCTACCTGCCTGGCTGCCCGCCCCGGCCGGAGATGCTGATGCACGCGATCGTCGAGCTGCACAAGCAGATCCAGGCCATGCCGCTGGGAGTCAACCGGGAGCGGGCCGCCCGGGCCGCCGAGCAGGCCGCGCTCGAGGCGATACCCACGAGCCAGATGAAGGGACTCCTGGCATGAGCGCGCAGTGGTCAGGCCGCAGAGGTGCCGCATGACGTCGGAGAATCCCGTCGACCCGGCGGAGGAGTTCAGCGGCGAGATCGCCCGCACCGACGCTCCCGCCGAGGTGATCGCGGTGCGCAAGGGCATGTTCGGCGTGGCCGGCAGTGGCGACACTTCCGGTTACGGCGGTTTGCAGCGCACCGTCGTGATGCCCGGCCCGAACCAGCCTCCCTACGGTGGCTGGTTCGACGAGGCGGCGGACGTGCTGGCCGAGGTGCTGGCCGAGCCCGACGACAACGGCGAGGCACCCGGCTGGGATGCCGCGATCGAGAAGGTCGTGGTCGATCGTGGCGAACTGACGCTGTTCGTCC
>JBDIAG010000336.1:0-5575 GCA_039812305.1 Actinomycetales bacterium
AAGAGATTGACCTCGTTGCCGTAGTTCTTGACGTACCACTCGAAGACCGGGCCGTCGGCGGCCTCGAACATGACGTTCTCGATGCCGACCCCGTTGATGATGGACGCGGCCGCCCCGGTGTTCCACTCGGCGACGTTCTCGGTGATGCCCTCGGATTCGATCATGATGATCTCGGCACCGGCGTCGAGGGCCTGCTTGGCCCGGTCGATGAGGTCGCCGACGTCCTTCTTCGATTCGGCCGCGAGTTCGGCCTCGCTGGAGTCGCCGCCCGAGCCGATCTGGATGCCCAGCTCCGGCTTGGCCTTCAGCCCGGCCTTGACCACCTTCTCCACCAGGCGCAGCAGACCCGAGGTCGGCAGCATGATGAAGCCGGTCGAGATCTCGATGACGTCGAAACCGACCTCCTTCGCCTCCTTCAGGTACTGGTCCACCGCGTCCGGGCCGTAGCGCAGCACCGTCTCGATCCAACCACCGGAGGAGACATAGGCGTCATGGGCGTGCGCGATCTCGCTGAACGCGCGAACCTGCTCCGGCGGGACGAGAGCGAACGAACCGCCGGCCCACTTGATGCCGTCGACCCAGTTGCCGGCGACGTCGAAGACGTCCTGCAGATGGCGGGTGCCGAAGCTCGCGTAGTACGGCGCCCGGATCTCGGTGATGCCGAAGCTGCGCGGCTTGGCCGGACGGTGGGCGCGCGGCACGAAGTTGAACGCCACGTCGAAGGGAATCTCGTTACTCATGGTCAGCTGCCTTTCTGTGCAGAGGTGAGGGATCGGACTGCGTGCTCTCAGACCCGGGCGAGGCTCACGCGGGCAAGGGCATCGGCAAGTTCGGAGACGCTGCGGTTCTCCAGGTCGGCGACGGTTCCGGCGATCTCGTCGCGCAATTCCGCGGTGGTGAAGGGGGTCGTCAGCGCGTCGAACTTGTGCCGGGCGCCTTCCCAGCTGAGCGGGTCGGTGTGGAAGCCCTGGTAGGAGTCCTGCGACGAACGGAACACCGTCCCGTTGACGAGGGTGACCTCGAGATCGGCCGGCATCTCGTCCGGGAATCGTCGGGAGAAGGACTCGTCGGGGACGATCTCGACCTTGGCCATCAGGTCCTGCACGTCGTCGGCCACGATGCGTTCGGGAGCGTACTGAGCCGGATTCAGCTCCCCGTCCAGTAGGACGACCGCCAGCATCCACGGCAGCGAATGGTCGGCCTCCTCCTTGGTGCGGATCGAGCGCTTGTCGCCCTCCTCACCGCCGCCGATGATCGAGTAGGCGACGTCGAACGTCCGCAGATGCACCTTGTCGATCGCGCGGACGCTGAAGCCGTCCTGGGAGCGGATGTCCTGCGCTGCGTCCAGAGCCGACTGGGAGTGGATCTCGGCGTTGTGCTTCTTGATGATCGACCGCGTCACCCGCTCGAGATCCTCTCGTGCCCAGTCGATCTCGAACGGTCCGGCGATGGACTCCTTGAACCCCTTGTTGCCCTCGAAGACCTGCTCGGGCCCGGTGATCCCGCGGGAGGCGAGCAGGGCGGCGAAGGTGCCCTCCTTCGAGACCTGCGGGTAGGCGAGCCCCTTCCAGTGGCTGAGGTTGCCGGTGCGGGTCACGCGGAGGGCGTTGTTGGCGGTTCCGGCGATGGCGATCGCGTTGGCGATCTGCTCCACCGGCAGCCGCAGGGCCTTCGCCGCGCTCGCCGCCGCCGCGTAGGCGCCCTGGGTGGTGTGGTCGAAACCCTTGGCCCGCACCGGCGCGACGTCGGAGAGCCGGGCGTGCACCTGGTAGGCGACCGCGAACGCGGTCAACAGCTCCTGGCCGGTGGCGCCGACCGATTCCGCCGAGGCGAGCACCGCGCCGAAGTTGTCGGACGGGTGGTTCGTCTCCCCCTTCGCGAGGTAGGAATCCATGAAATCGAGGTAGCGGCTGAGCGCGCTGTTGTAGAAGGCGGCCCGGTCCGGGGCGGTCTTGCCGCCGCCGATCAGGGTGGCGGTGGGGGTGCCGCCGAGGTCTTCGACCAGTCCTCGGACGGCGAGCGTGGGTTCGGCGTCCAGGGCGCCGATCGCCACTCCGATGGTGTCGAGAACACGGATCTTCAACTGTTCCACCGCATTGGAACTGAGATCGTCGAACCGTGCACGGGCGACGAACTCGGCAAGACGGGTGACTTCTGTGCTCATGGCGAATCCTTCCGGACGATGGTCCGTTGGCAAGGTCAGGCTCGAAGTAAGGCTTACCTAACCTCCTTCCATGAGACCTCGGATATATCTCGACGTCAAGACACAATCGGTCTGAAGTTGCGAACCGCCCCGGGGTCACGTCCCCCTGAGCCCCGGCTTCCGGATCTGGATCGCCGACGCCGTCCCTGTCGCGCTGCACGACATCTCGATCGCCGACTCGCCGCGAACTGCGGGTGGAGTACCGCGAGACCGACGCCGAGCTGGCGCCAGATGCTTCCTTCAGCTACACCGGCACCGGGCCGGCAGCGAACTCTCAACGGACTGACACCGCGAGGCGCGACGGTGCAGATCGCCCCGATGGCAAGCCTTTCCGTTGGTCCACCCGATCACGATCATCGCGTCAACGGAAAATGAACTATCCGTGCCGGCCCGATGGTGCCCAGTGGTCCGATGTCGACGTTTCCATGAGCCATTCGCGGAGTGCTTCGATCACTGTGCCACGAGGCCCTACCACGCCGGATGGTATGTCGACGAAACCGAAGTCCCCCTCGAACGGGGCCGGGGTTGTGTCGAAGCTGTAGTACCTGTGGTAATCGTCCGCGGGGAGGTCATTCATGGTGGCTCGATTGTTGACAAAGACGTAGGAGTGATTCTCATCCCATGACCCGGTGAAAGACCAGAGGAGGTGTCCGGCCTCATCGCGTGCGTCGACACTGATGTCTCCGCATCGCTCACGAGCGACCCTGCCAGCCAGGTGCTGAGTTACCTCTTCTGTATCCGAAAGACCTGCTGCGTCAGCGATCCGATACGTGCGTCCCATGTGCGAGTCCTCCTGCGCCTTCGATGCGTGACCTCTCTCCACCTGCTGGCCTGCTCTCTCTCAGAATCACGCCGACCGCGTTGCTTCATCATCGCCAAAGTGCATCTCACGTCGCAAGAACGCACTACGCGACAGCCTTAGACGCTCAGCCTCGGCGTGGATCGGACGTAGATTCTCTTCTAGTACTACAGGTCGTCGTCGGGTTCGAGCGGGACCAGCAGGATCGCCTTTGACACGGCCGAGCGGCCGCACGAGGACGCCTTGGACTACGGGCCGGAACCGGTAATGAATCGCGAACCGCACATAGTCCAGCGACGGCGCAACAACATCGCAATCACCTACCCTTCAGACCGCCCATCCGCCGTCCGTGCGCTGGACATGTGATCGTGAGGGTGTCGTCAGGGAAGCGACTGCCCACGCATCCCGGCTGAAATCAGCACGCCAAGGCCGGCCATCACCTCACCACCGCCGGCACCGCCACCCAGCCCCCGGCCGTGCACCGGACGAAGTTGCGGCAGGCCATGGCCGTGGACAACTTCAGTTGTAGACCTGTCCAGTCGGCCACGGACGGGTCGCGATACCGCCCGGCTCAGCGACCAGCCGACCCCATTAGCGGACACAGACAAACCTGCCGACCACGAGATACGCTTCACTACTTGGGACTTCTTTAGACGTTACGATCCCGAGTATCCCTTGCTGACAGCCACTTCCGGGCGTCTACAGCTCATCACACGCGGCGCCGTAAATGATCCGCCGCGAAACTAGGCCATGTATTCGTCGCCATGGCTATATTCGCGACCATTCTATGGCTAGTCAAGCCGATTGGAAGCACAAATAGTCTCCACTCATCTCCAACTTTACCAGCGGCCATGGCGCACCCTGTTGGCATTCGCTCGGGTCCATCGACTCATTCGCCCTCTGGGCAAACCACCAGGCCCGAGATGAAGTTCTCGAAAGTGGGGGCGAGGGGCCGAGGGACGCGGTCCTCGTCCACGTAGACGACGCGAGGTGCTCCTTGCGTACCGCACGAACTGTAATCCAGCATAACAGTGTCATGCCCGGCAGAGGGCGTGTCACAAATCACACAGCCGACATTCGGGTAACCCCATTCTTCAACAAGCACCTGGCTTCCAGCCTTCGCATTGTCAATACCTGCAGAACCCCCAATGCCAAGGATCACATCAACCGCAATGTGGTCGGGAGACCACGACGTCTCATACGGCGTGGCGTAGCAACGACGACGTCTGATATAGCCACCGTTGCGAAGCCTGAGCAACCGAATATAGGAGGGCGGGAGTTTGAGGCCAAGGGCGCTCTCCGCGGCCGCCACAAGGGCGTCGGTGACTTCTGGACCTGTGAAGGACTCGTCCCCTTCGTCAAAGAAGTCCTCTTCAAAGAAGTCACTGGACATCAGTTACCTCCCACTCCGTCCGCCTGAGAACCCGCCCGTGTGACCGGTTTTCCGATGAGCCGTGCGTTCCACAAGTTGCATCCGTCCGACATCCTGATGATGATGCCAAGTGTAACCCTTGGGCGTGCTTGGCAAGCCGGCAGCTTGGTTTGCGCGGCGCGCGTCAGTTGAACGATTTCCGCTCAACTCGATAGTGACGTCGTCTACTTCGGGATGGCGCCACGCCGAGAAGTCAGGATATCCGTCCTTGTCGAAAGGAACTCCAGTCTCTGGATGTTTGGATCCAGCGAGGTGGGCGTTGCGAATGCAGTTGTGGACAAGTGCGGAAGAGTCGCCGATGCCGACATAGTATGTGTGGAACCCTTCAACACTCAGGTTGAAGACGGCCACCGACTCGATCCGATAAGACGTACGAGTCACCACCGAGGTGCCGCCGTTCGCTTCAAGCACGTGAGTCCCAGGGCGCAAGTCCTCTGAGTCCACCCACATCTGAGCGACAGGATTCCAGAAAGGGTGCTTATCCGTTGCAGTTACAAATCCCGAATTGGAGGTAACCGTGACGAGCTTCTTGAGACCAGATCCCAGGATGCTGTCCGTCACCTTCCGAGAGCCTGTCGTACCTGTCTCGGGATCAGTCGCGAGGACGTTGTCGCCTACCTTGACGTCCTTGATCTGCTTCTTGGTGCCATTTGCCATCAGGACGAGTGTGTTGCCGGTGAAGCTGTTGGCCTTGCAAGCTGCGGCGCCGACTTCCGTACCTCTGTCCGCGGCCCGCTGCGTCCTAACGACTGGGGCGATTGATTTGGCACCGCGATAACCCAACGTAACGCCGCGGCGGCCTATCGCGAAGGCCGGCCCACCGATAGGAGCAGTCACGACGGACTCGAGAACGAACTTCGCGATGCCAATCTCAAGGTCGCTTGTCCTGGATGCTGAGTCAGAGATGGTCTGGGTGTATTGGAAGCCGCTGGTGCCCCAGGCATCGACGCGGCGGGGCAGACCACCGTTGGACGGGAGGGTGGTTTTGCTGGGGCCGCTGGTTTTCTGGGCAGCAGATTTCTTGCGTGTGCTGATGATGGCCGCCGTCTTTATTGCTTTGGCCGCACTCGTGGCCGTGCGGATCTTGCGAGCAGCGGCTGCTCTAGCGCGGGCTGCGGCTGCTGCGGCTGCCGCACGAGCG
>JBDIAG010000337.1:0-5568 GCA_039812305.1 Actinomycetales bacterium
CGGTACTCCAGCACGTAGCCCTGGCCACCGCCGCTGCCGATCTTGGCGATCACCGCGAGGATGACGTCCTTGGCGGTGACGCCCGGGCGCAGGGTGCCGGTGACCGTGATCGCCATCGTCTTGAACGGCTGCAGGGGCAGGGTCTGGGTGGCCAGCACGTGCTCGACCTCGGAGGTGCCGATGCCGAAGGCGAGGGCACCGAAGGCGCCGTGGGTGGAGGTGTGAGAGTCGCCACAGACCACCGTCATGCCCGGCTGGGTCAGGCCCAGCTGCGGGCCGACGACGTGCACGATGCCCTGCTCGACGTCGCCGAGCGAGTGCAGGCGGACGCCGAACTCCTTGCAGTTGTTGCGCAGCGTGTCGACCTGGGTGCGCGAGGTCAGGTCGGCGATCGGGGCGAAGATGTTCTGCGTCGGGGTGTTGTGGTCTTCGGTGGCGATGGTCAGGTCGGGACGACGCACCGGCCGCCCGGCCAGCCGCAGACCGTCGAAGGCCTGCGGACTGGTCACTTCGTGCACGAGGTGGAGGTCGATGTAGAGCAGGTCGGGCTCCCCGCCGGACCCCTTGACGACTTGGTGGGCCTGCCAGACCTTCTCGGCCAGAGTGCGAGGCTGCTGGGGGGTGGTCATCGAACTGCTCCTGTCTTCTCCGGCTCGGGCGGGCCGGTGTCGAACGAATGGTTGCGTCTCACCTGATAAGACGCCAGTATCGCTACATGGACAAGAGTAGCGGAGTCGGAGTGCTGGACAAGGCCGCGGCGGTACTTTCGGCGCTGGAACCGGGGCCGGCGACGCTGGCGCACCTGGTCGCCACGACGGGCCTGGCCAGGCCGACCGTGCACCGCCTCGCGGTGGCACTGGAGCATCACCGTCTCCTGACGCGGGATCTGCAGGGTCGCTTCGTGCTCGGCCCGCGCCTGGGGGAACTGGCGTCGGCGGCCGGCGAGGACCGGTTGCTGGCCGTCGCCGGGCCGGTGCTGACCAACCTGCGCGACCAGACCGGCGAGAGCGCGCAGCTGTACCGGAGGCAGGGCAGCGCGCGCGTCTGCGTCGCCGCCGCCGAACGTCCGGTCGGCCTGCGGGACTCGATTCCGGTCGGGTCGACCTTGACCATGCTGGCCGGTTCGGCCGCACAGGTGCTGCTCGCCTGGGAGGACCCGGACCGGCTGCATCGCGGCCTGCAGGGCGCGCGGTTCAACGCGACCTCGCTGGCCGCCGTCCGCCGGCGGGGATGGGCGCAGAGCATCGGCGAACGCGAGGCGGGGGTCGCCTCGGTCTCGGCACCGATCCGCGGTCAGTCCGGACGAGTGGTCGCCGCGGTCTCGGTCTCCGGCCCGCTGCAGCGGCTCACCCGTCAGCCCGGGCGCCTGCACGCGCCCGCGGTCGTCGCCGCCGCCCACCGGCTCTCGGAGAGCCTGCGGCGCGCGTAGCCGCGCTACGCCCCCTGCCCGCCATCCAGGGCCAGTTCCCAGGTCTGGCCGACGAGGTCCTGGCCGAAGCTGTGGTGGGCCTCCTGTGCAGTGAGAGCGAATCCGAAACTCTGGTAGATCCTCCGGGCCGCGACGAGGACGTCGTTCGTCCACAGGGTCACCCGTCGATAACCGGCCTCACGCGCGAAGTCGAGGCATGCGCGAACCAGCTCGGTGCCGACGCCGAGCCCGCGGGCCGCGGGGGTCACCAGCAGGATCCGGAGTTTGGCGACCCCAAGCTCCTCCTGCCCCGGCTGGTCACCGCGCACCAGGAAGATGCAGCCGGCACGCTGGCCGTCCACCTCGGCGATCCAGCCCCTTTCCGTCTCGGGGTCGTGACGCGCGCCGTAGTCGGCGACGATCTGCGCCACCAGGACCTCGAAGTCGGTGTCCCAGCCGAACTGCTCCGCATACACCTCGCCATGGGCCAGGACGACCCAGCCGAGATCCCCCGGCCGATCCGCCGGCCGGATGACGACCTTCTTGCGCTCCTCGGACATCTGCCTCCTTCCGCATACCGCTCGCACGGCTACCACGTGCCGGTTGCCTGGCTTGCCGGCCGCGACCTGGCCGTCGATCGTTACTGACACGACTGTTTCAGTAGGGCTACGCTACCCGATGTGCCTGCGGCTTCGACAGTTCCTTCCGCCCGGCAGGTCGCATTGCTGGAGGCCACCTACCGCTACGTGCTCGAACACGGCCTGGTGGATCTGTCGCTACGGCCCCTGGCCGCCGCGATCGGGTCGAGTCCGCGGGTGTTGATGTTCCTGTTCGGCAACAAGGACGGATTGATCCGCGCCGTCCTGAATCGGGCGTGTACCGACGAACTCGAGATGCTCGAGCGGCTGCGCGCCACGGCCGGGCCGGCCAGACCCTCGCTGGCGGACGCGGTCGAGCAGGTCTGGCGGTGGCTCGCCGACGACCGGCATCGGGCGTTGCTACGAGTCTGGGCGGAGGCCTATGCCCGCTCGATGATCGAATCGGACGGGCCGTGGGGCGGGTTCGCACAGTCCACCGTGCGGGACTGGCTCGACGTGTTCGCCGAGTTCCAGCCCGAGCCGGCGCTGCCGACGGCACTCGCGCAGCGGACCCTGGCGCTGGCCGTGTTACGCGGCGCGCTGCTGGACCTGCTGGCCACCGGGGACGACGCCCGGGCCGGCAGCGCCGTCGACGCCTATCTCCTGGCGCTGCGTAGCGAGGGGCGCTGACTCACGTGGCCTGCGGGCGTTCCTGCGCCCGATCCAGATGGCCGAGGCTGCGCTGCGGACACACCGCATCGCGCACCCGGCGCTTGAGCTCGCCGACATCGGGAAACCCGCCGTCCCGCTTCCGGTTCCAGATCCGGACCGCTCCCGCGTCGATCCGGAAGACGCCGCCGGTCGCCGGCCGCAGCGCCACCTCGTCCAACTCCTCCGGGAACGTCTGCAACAGCTCCTGCGCCATCCAGGCCGCCCGCAGCAGCCAGTTGCACTGGGTGCAGTAGGTGATCACCACCCGGGCGGGGCCCGCCTCCGGCGCAGCCACTTCGGCGTCAGTCATGGCGGAAGGGTAGTCGGCCAGACGCAGACAAGGCCTGGATCTCTTCCGAGATCCAGGCCTTGTCTCATGATGTAGCCCCGACGGGATTCGAACCCGCGCTACCGCCTTGAGAGGGCAGCGTGCTAGGCCGCTACACAACGGGGCCATCGATTCCGAGGAACCGGCGAGTGAGCCTACCTCTACCGATCGGCTTTACGCCAATCCGTTGGGGATCGTCCACAAGCGCTGGGGTACCAGGACTCGAACCTAGACTAACTGAACCAGAATCAGTCGTGCTGCCAATTACACCATACCCCAAGGAAACTCGCTCCAACCGGGCAACGGTCAGGGCGAGCGCCGAAGATCAAGCCTACCTGAGCACCCGCGTGGTCACCAAAGTGACTTCCCGTCGGGGTGGTGGGCGCCCTGGGCGTGGTCACGACCGACGGGCTGCGACGGAATTCCGTCCGGCTGGCCCGGGTGGCCACCCCACGCAGGGGGCTGTCCGGTGACGAGCCGGGGGTCGTAGCCGCCGGGCTGGGCGTCGGGGTCGTGCACCCGCTGGATGCCCATCGCCCGGGCGAGGGCGACGATCCCGCCGGTGGCCAGCAGGATCGGGATCATCTGCACCAGGGCCGAGGCGGCCGACTGCTCGGGATTGCTGAGGGCCTCGGCGAGCCCACCGGCCAGGATCGCCAGCACCATGCCGACCATGTTGTTGACCGTGTGCAGCGCGATGCCGGCTTCCAGCCCACCGGTCCGCCAGGCCAGGTAGGAGGCGACCAGGCCGATCGCGAACCTCGCGAAGAAGAGCCAGAAGTTCTGCTCGCCGCCGAGGCTGTGCACGGCGGCGAACAGCAGGGCGGTGCTGAGGGCCGACGCCACGAAGGCGGCCATCGGCCGCGCGAACCAGGACGCGATCGATTGCGTCAGCAGACCGCGGAAGAAGTACTCCTCCCCCGCCGCCTGAAACGGCGTGGTGAGCGCCACGATCACGAGGAGCAGAGCGACGTTCTCGCCACCGGAGAGGTCGGGCAGGCCGCCGAGTGCCACGCCGACCAGCAGGTAGCCGGCGAAGGCGATCGCCGCGATCACCGCGCACGCCAGCATGAAGCCCCACCGCAACCGTGGGACCACCGACGACACCCAGCGTGGCCGCCAGCCGTGACACGCCCAGATGGTGAGCCCGGCCACCGGGATCAGTGCGGCCAGGGTCAGGTTGTTCGCCAGGAACATCCACGGGTCGCTCATCAGCTTCTCGGTGAGTGCGCTGCGGCTCATCATCTGCTCGAGCTCGGTGTCGGTGGCGATCAGGTAGGTCAGGATGGCGATGCCCGCTATCACCTGGACGACCACGAACAGACCCGCGCCCATCGCGATCGAGGCGAGCCCGCGCCACCAGCGATACCTCGGCCCGCGCAGAAGCTGCGGGTAGCTGCGCGGCTGCGACGCGATGACCGGTCCTGGCCGTGGGTCGAACGACGAACTCACAGATCCTCCGAGTGCTGGCACGGGACAAGTCGGACACCTGCCTCTTCAACGTTCCCATCCCGGGAAACGTGCCGCGCCAGGTCGCCGACAAAGCTCACACCGACGTGATGTCGGTTGAGCGCACGTGCTGGTTGAGCCCGGTCGGTGAGAAGACGTCAGCTCAGCCGCGAGGCCAAGGCACGCACCCGGGCGAGCGACTCCTCCCGGCCCAGGATCTCCATGCTCTCGAAGAGCGGCGGAGACACCCGTCGCCCGGTCACGGCGACCCGCAACGGGCCGAAGGCAAACCTCGGCTTGATCTCGAGACCCTCCACGATCGCCGTCCGCAGCGCCGCCTCGATCGCGGACGAACTCCACTCGGGCACCGCATCCAGGGCGGTGACGGCCGCCTCGATCACCCGCGGGGCGTCCGCGTTGAGACTCTTCAGACCGTCCTCGGTCATCTCCAGCTCGTCGCCGGGGACGAAGAGGAACGACAGCATGCCGACCGATTCGGCGAGCGTCTGCATCCGGGTCTGCACCAGCGGCGTCGCCGCCGCCAGCCGGGCCAGATGCTCCTCGGACGGCTCGACGGGCAGCACGCCCTCGCGGGTCAGGTACGCCCGGATGCGCTCCGCCAGGTCGTCCTCGGCCAACCCGCGGATGTACTCGCCGTTCAGCCAGTTCAGCTTGTCGGTGTCGAAGACGCCACCGGTCTCGCTGACCCGCGACCAGTCGAAGGTCTCGATCATCTCCTCGAAGGTGAACTTCTCCCGCTGGTCCGGCATGGAGTAGCCGACCAGGGCGAGGAAGTTGCGCAGCGCCTCCGGCAGGTAGCCCTGCTCGCGGAACCAGGTGAGCCGGGCCGCCGGGTTCTTGCGCTTGGAGATCTTGGAGCGCTGCTTGTCCGGATTGCGCAGGAGCGGCATGTGCGCGAAGACCGGCTCGGGCAGGCCGAGCCACCGGTAGAGCAGGATCTGCTTGGGCGTGGACGAGATCCACTCCTCCCCGCGCACCATGTGGGTGATACCCATCTCGTGGTCGTCGACCACGACGGCGAGGTGATAGGTGGGGAACCCGTCCGCCTTGAGGATCACCTGGTCATCCGGGCG
>JBDIAG010000338.1:0-5547 GCA_039812305.1 Actinomycetales bacterium
TCTCGTCCGGGAGCTGTCGCGACGCAGCAGCGAGTTCGCCGAGCTGTGGGAACGGCAGGAGGTGCAACGGCGCTTCGAAGACCACAAGGTGCTGATCCACCCCGAGGTCGGCGCGATCGAACTGGACTGTCAGGCACTGATCACCGAGGACCAGTCGCAGACCCTGCTCGTCCTGACCGCGGCACCCCACAGCGAGGGTGCGGAGAAGCTGCGGCTCATCTCCGTCCTGGGCACCCAGGAATTCAGCGAGACCTAACCGCGATCACACCCACCCCCAATGCCGGCGTCGATCGCCCACGCGGCGGACACGCCATCAGGGATGCCCGATCCCGCCTTTCGCATCCCAGCGCCTTATCCGGTATCCGGGAGCATGGACGGCTAGGAGAGTCCCGCGAGTCGATAGGCCACCAGACTGCCCGCCACCGCGACGTTGAGACTCGCGCCGTAGCCGATCATCGGAATCTCCACGCATTCGTCCACCTCGTCGAGTATCTCGTCGGGTACGCCGTTGTGTTCGTGGCCGAGCAGCAGCACCGTCGGCACGCGTGCCGGCGCGAGTCGCGTCAAGGACGTTGCGGAGTCGGAGAGCTCGACCGCCACGATCCGCTTGCCCGCGGCGCGCTGTTCGGCGATCCACGCCGCCTTGCCGGGAGCGACCCAGTGGATGCACGGACGCCGCCCACGCAAGGTGTCGCCGATCCGTAAAGCGTTGCGGTAGTGCGCGGTACGCGGTACCGCCAGACAGGCGCCGATCGCGTCGCAGGTGCGCAGCAGCGTGCCCAGGTTCGCGTCGTAGGCGACCCAGAGCGGTGCGACGACGAGGTGATCCCAGCAGCCGTGCCGGCCGGGGCGGCGATGCCGTCGCAACTCGCGGGGTTTGGTCTTCGCGCCGCCACTCATCGGCGCGTGGTCTGGACTCCCGGAACGATCATTGAAGTGACGCCATTCAGCGGCGGCGCCGGTCCATCGACGACACGTGACAATTCCCAGTTACCGCGGTGGACGGTCTCCGAGACTCGGAAAGAACCCTCCAACCGTCCCTCTAGACTACCGAGTCCCGACCAGACAGGCGGCGAGGCAACCGAAGTAGACGACGCCGCTGAAGAGCGCGTGGAAACTGACCTTTCTCGGGAGGCGGCCCGCGAAGACGGTCGCCACCGCAGTCTTGTAGTCCTTCGCGAAGCCGTGTCGGCCGCTCAGCCGCCGGGACCGGGCCACCAGCAACGAATCGCCGAAGCCGTTGCCGATCGTGACGAGAACGAACGCACTCCATCCCCACACCAGCTGGCCGGAGGCGACGAAGCCCACCCACAATCCGAGAGCGACGACCGATATCGCGACATGGGTGAGCAGGGGTGCGGCCCGCGGGCGCCCGTGCGACAGCCAGCCGAGGAGCAGCGCAATCCCGACCGATCCCTGGACGATCCAGGCGGCGAGCACGAGGTAGGCCACGCCACAACGGTACTACGTTCATAGTGGCGAGTCACTATGTCTATAGTGGGCACATGCCCTCCGACCCCTCTGCGCCGTCCCGGCGCGCTCAGGCGGTGCGGGCCGCTATCGACGTCCTGGGCACGGAGGGAATCCGGGCTCTCACCCACGGTCGGGTGGACGAGCGAGCCGGGCTTCCCAAGGGCTCCACATCCAACTACTTCCGCACCAGAGCCGCTCTCTTCCACGGGGTCGTGGACGGCATGCTGGAGAGCGAGCTTCCCGCCATGGACGGGGCGTTCGCGCCCCGGGATGTCGAGGAGCTGATCGACGCGCTGACGGACCTGTTCGCGTTCTTCACCGGCCCGAACCGGGTGATCACCGCGGCGAGGCTCGCGCTCTTCGTCGAGGCCGCTCACGACGAGGACCTGCGTGCGGCGCTCGTTCGGGGACGGGCCAGGATCGAGGATCGCCTGATGCCGGCCTTCATCTCCCTGGGAGCCCCCGATCCCGCGATGGCGACCCAGGCGGTGGCCGTCTGCTTCGAGGGGATGTTCCTGCACGAGTTCGGGCGACATGCCCAGATCGACGTCCGTGGTCTCATCGGCCTCGTCGTCCGGGCGTCCGTACCGGCGCCGACGGGTGCGGCCGGCGGCTGACGGTAGGTTCGCGGGCATGACCTACGACGGAGACCTGCGCAAGCTCATCCACGATGTGCCCGACTTTCCGCAGGCCGGCGTCGGGTTCAAGGACATCACCCCGATCCTCTCCTCGCCCGAGGCGTTCGCCGCCGCCATCGAGGGCCTGGTCGCGGCCGGCCCCGACGACGTGGACGTCGTGTGCGCGATGGAAGCGCGCGGATTCATCGTCGGCGCACCGGTCGCGCTCGCCCTCGGCGCCGCGTTCGTCCCGGTACGCAAGCAGGGAAAGCTGCCCCGCGAGACGGTCGAGACCGCCTACGACCTGGAGTACGGCTCGCAGGTGCTCGCCATGCACGCCGACGCGATCTCGTCGGGCAACCGCGTGCTCGTGGTGGACGACGTGCTCGCCACCGGTGGGACGGTCGCCGCCACCGCCGACCTCGTCCGCCGTCTGGGTGGGGAGGTGGTGGCGGTGTCGGTCCTCATGGAGCTGGCCTTCCTGCGGCCACGAGAGTTGCTGTCCGCCCGCGGTCTCGACGACGTCCATACGCTGGTGACCTTCGGCTCGTAACCACGCCATACCGGCACGCGGGACGAGGCGGCCGTGCTCGCGGACGGACGGGCCCGAGCTCGACACGGCGCATGGTGCTGCGGATGAACCTGCGAGAGGTGTCGTGATCGCTGGTGGCCCGATCCGGCACCGGTGCGCGGCGAGCGACCACGAGCACGGCGTGGTCGGGGTGGGCCCGCTCACGATCTATAGGCTCGTGCACGTACGTCGTCGTGAAAGTGGAGGAGCTCGTCCATGGCCCGCAAGATCGCCACCAACACCACTGTCGACCTCGATCGGCTGCTGGAGTTCGTCCGTCCGCGGCATCGGATGGTGCTGATCACCCGTCGCGCCACCGGCGAGCCGCAGGTGTCGCCGGTCACCGGGGGAGTCGACGACTCGGGCCGGATCGTCATCTCGACCTATCCCGGACGCGCCAAGACCCACAACGCCCGCCGACGACCCGAGGTGAGCGTGCTGGTGCTCTCCGACGAGTGGGACGACGCCTGGGTGCAGATCGACGGCACCTGCGAGGTCCTCGACGTCGTCACCGACAGCGGCCCGTCGGACGACGCGCTGGACGCCTTCGTCGAGTACTTCCGCAATATCGCCGGCGAGCATTCCGACTGGGACGAATACCGCCGGGCGATGGTCGATCAGGGGAAGTCCCTGCTCCGCGTCACGCCGCGGCGATGGGGCCCGGTCGCCACCGGCGGATTCCCCGCCGAGCTGGGGTGAGGCACGGGGCACCCGATCGGAGGACGGCCGGGTGACGGCGCCGGGCCAGCGGCTCGGGACGGCCCGGCTCCCGGACGACCGGCGGATCGCCTTCGCGACGTCGGGCAGCGGGCCGTATCTCCTGGTGGTGCCGGGCTGGCTCAGTCACCTCGAGCTGGGCTGGGCCGTTCCCGCCGAGCGGCGGTTCTACGAGGCGCTCGGGCAGGGCCGCACGTTGGTGCGCTACGACCGGCCCGGCTGCGGTCTCTCCGACAGGTACGACGGGCCGCGGACGATGGAACTCGAGCTGGCCACGATCGCGGCCGTCGTCCGGACGATCGGCCTGGAACGCTGTGACCTGTTCGGCTTCTCGATGGGCGCGGTCGTCGCGGCCCGGTGGGCCGCCGACCATCCGGAGACGATCTCCCGCCTCGTCCTCTACGGCGGCTGGGCGACCGGGGCGGCCATCGGGGACGAGCGGAGCAGGCACCATGTGCTCGGGCTGCTCGAGGCCAGCTGGGGCCTGGGATCGGACCTGCTCACCAACCTCTTCGCCGCCGAGGCGGACGCCGGCACTCGCTCGGCGCTGGCCGGCTACCAGCGGGCGGCCTCGTCCGCCTCGACGGCGGTCGCGCTGCTCCGGCTGGCCTACGAGCTGGACGTCCGGGCGTCGCTGCCCGACGTGCGGGCGCCCACGCTGGTGCTGCACCGGTGCGAGGACCGGGCGGCCCCGATCGCCCAGGGCAGGATGCTCGCCGACGGCATCGCGGGCGCCGAGTTCGTCGAACTCGAGGGCCGCTCGCATCTTCCGTGGATCGGGGACGCGGAGGCCGTGGTGGCGCGGGTGCGCGACGTCCTGCGGCTCCCGCCCGCCCGGCGAGACCTCCCGACGGGGCTGACGCCTCGCCAGCTGGAGGTGGCGGCCCTGGTCGCCGAGGGATGCACCAATCGGCAGCTCGCCGAGCGGTTGGGCATCACCGAGCGGTCCGCCGAATCGCACCTGGAGCGGATCCGGTTGCGCCTCGGATTCCGGTCGCGAGCGCAGGTCGCGGCCTGGTACGTGGCGAGCGGATCGGGGAAGTGAGGTATTTCCACGGCTGCGCGCGGATCGTCCGGTGCGGACCATGGCAGACATGCGTCGACGTTGGCCGGACCTGCTCCTCTCCGCGACCGCCTGGGTGGTGTTCGTCGCGGTCGTCGGGTGGACGATGGGCTTCCTTGCCGGGGAGGTGGTTCCGTGGACGGTCGACGGGCCGCCCCGGACGGCCACCGGCCCGGCCGTCGCGATCGACCTGGCGCTGTTCCTGCTCTTCGCCCTCCAGCATTCGGTGATGGCCCGCCGCCCGGTCAAGCTGTGGTTGCGTCGCCGAGTGCCGGAGCGGCTCGAGCGCACGGTGTACGTCCTCGCCACCGAGGTCTGCCTGGTGCTCCTGCTCGCGTTCTGGCAACCCTGGGGTGGACGGATCTGGCACGCCGACGGCGTCGCCGCGGCCGTCCTCTGGTCGCTGTGCGCGGCCGGGTGGCTACTGGCCATCGGCTCGACGTTCGCGGTCGATCATCTGGAGCTCACCGGCCTGCGGCAGGCCGGATGGGCGGCTTCTCGGGTCCCGCAGCAGCGCGGGCTGACGACCGATGGTCTGCACGCCGTCGTGCGGCACCCGTTGATGACCGGGCTGCTCGTCGCGTTCTGGGCGACGCCCCGGATGAGCGTCTCGCACCTCTTCCTCGCGGTGGCGGTGACCGGCTTCGTCGGCCTCGGCATCCGCTTCGAGGAGCGCGACCTTCGTCGCGCGTTCGGCGTCGCGTACGACGACTATGCCGCCCGCGTTCCCGCGCTCGTCCCCGGGACGGGAGTCCTGCGACGCGCGACCGGCCGTCACTCGACGGGAACGACGGCGACGCCTGAGCGGTGAGACCGCGGACCCACAGCGTCAATCTCCGGTCGCACCCCGGCCGCGACTGTGGCAGAGACCACATTTTTGCAGCAGGTGCAAACGTGCAGCATCTGCATGTACAGTGGAGGGGTCGGTGCACGCGGCCAGCTGCGCCGGCGGAACATCCATGACGCGGGAAAGAAGGTGCTGGCCATGAGCGGGGGCTTACGAGAGAAGAAGCGGGCCCTGCTTCGCTCCACGATCGAGAAGAAGGCCGTCGAGCTCGTTCTGGAGCACGGTTACGACAACGTCACCGTGGACATAATCTGCGAAG
>JBDIAG010000339.1:0-5522 GCA_039812305.1 Actinomycetales bacterium
CCAACGTCGGCAAGTCGTCCCTGCTGAACAAGCTGGCCGGCAGTGAGCGGGTCGTGGTGCACGAGGTGGCCGGCACCACCCGCGACCCGGTGGACGAGTTCGTCGAGATCGCCGGCCGGCCCTGGGTGTTCGTCGACACGGCGGGGATCCGGCGGCGGGTGCACCAGACCCGCGGCGCGGATTTCTACGCCTCCCTGCGGACCCAGGCGGCTCTGGAGAAGGCCGAGCTGGCGCTGGTGCTCGTCGACGCCAGCGAGACCCTGACCGAGCAGGACACCCGGGTGATCTCGATGGCGGTCGAGGCCGGCCGGGCGGTCGTGATCGCCTACAACAAATGGGATCTCGTCGACGAAGAACGCCGCCGGTACCTGGAGCGGGAGATCGAGCAGGATCTCGTGCAGGTGCGCTGGGCTCCCCGGGTGAACGTCTCGGCCAAGACCGGCCGGCACGTGGAGCGGGTGGTGACCGCCTTCGACGTGGCCCTGGAGTCGTGGGACACGCGGATCCCGACCGGCAGGCTGAACGCGTTCATGGGGGAACTGGTCGCCGCGCATCCGCACCCGGTGCGCGGCGGCAAGCAGCCGCGCATCCTGTTCGCCACCCAGCCGTCGACACGACCGCCGCGGTTCGTGGTGTTCGCCAGCGGCTTCCTGGAGGCCGGCTACCGGCGCTTCATCGAGCGTCGGCTGCGGGAGACCTTCGGCTTCGAAGGCACCCCGATCGAGATCTCCGTGCGTGTCCGGGAGAAGCGCCGCCGGACCCGATGACAGGTGGTGGGGCGACTCACCCGAGAAGGCATTTCGGTGCACGGGTAGACGTCAGGTAGGCTGGTGCGGCTTCGTCGGGCAACCGGCGAGGCCTCACCTTCCGGGTTGAGACAACTGAACATTGGTCTATAGTGCAGTTTGATAGCACTTAGCGGGCTGTGGCGCAGTTTGGTAGCGCACTACACTGGGGGTGTAGGGGCCGCAGGTTCAAATCCTGTCAGCCCGACCTCGAAGCCCTGGTGAGGAGTGCCTTCTCACCAGGGCTTCTTCGTCTGTCTCACCGGCGATGTGCAAGCGATGGCTCGGTCGGCACGTCTTGCGGTACTCGAATGTCTGAGGTGCCTCCTACGCTTCGAACATGACATGGGCACGGAGCTACACGGACGATCAGCTGGCGAGCGCGATCAGTAAGTCGAACTCGTGGCGGGGAACTCTGCGCGAACTTGGACTAACGGCTACATCGTCGGCCGCGATGAGGTCAGTGCGATGGCACGCGGATCGCCTCGGTCTCGACCACAGCCACTTCCGAGGGCAGCGGCGTTGGACGGAGGACGGCCTTCGTGCCGCCGTAGCGACTGCTGGCACCTGGTCTGATGTCGTTGACGAGTTGGGCCTTCGGAGCGCGTCGGCCGTCGCTACGGTGAAAGGCCACGCCCTGCGGCTCGGTCTCGACACCGATCACCTCATGGTGAGGCCCGCTGTCATGCCGAGGGCTACACCTCAGCCGAAGCTTACTCATCTCAGTCGCGCGGGGTCCCTCCTGGCAGCATCGTGGTTCATGCTGTGCGGCAGCGAGGTCGCGTGGCCCCTTGAACCATGTCGCTACGACTTGCTCGTGTCGACAGAGGGGGATGTGCGCCGAATACAGGTGAAGACGACCACGGTTCGCGCCGGAGACACCTGGAGCGTCTACCTCTCCACTGCACGCCGAGAACGCAAGACCTACGATCCGGATGAGATCGATGACTTCTTCGTCATCGACGGCGATCTCTCCTTCTACCTGATCCCGATCTCAGCGGTTGGTGGCCTCCAGATGATCCGGCTGAGCGCCTACGTCGAGTTCCGACTTCGCGAAACACCTTGAGCCATCGATGTGGCGGACGTATCCCGGAGAGCGAGACGCAAGGAGACCTGGCGCTTGGCCGGAAGTGACCGCGACGGCCCGGAGCAGCCGATCCGCGCCACACTGAGGCGATGCCGGAATCAGCGCTCGAGCTTGTCTCCCTGCGGGAGCGGCCGGATCTCCTGGACCGGGTCGAGGAGACCGGAAACGACTGGCCCGTCTTCATCGTGAACGATCCGGTGTCGATCGAGTGTTACGAGCCGGCGATGCGGCTGTACCCGGACCTGCATCTGATCGCACTGCGGGAGAACCAGCTGGTGGCCAGAATCCATGCGGTCCCGATCCAGTGGTCCCGGCCCGAGGATCTCTCCGAGCGGGGCTGGGACTGGGCGCTCGGCACGGCGGTCAACCATCCGCTGACCTCACGGGAGGCAGTGAGTCTGATCGAGATCCGGATCGCCGGGTCGTGCCGCGGTCAGGGCCTGAGTGGCCGTCTGCTGGCGGCGGTATGGGCTCGGTTCGCCGCGATGGGGGTGAGGCATCTCGTCGGCCCGGTGAGACCCAACGGCAAGGCCGCCGAACCCCGGACGCCGCCACCGGACTACCTGGGTCGGGTTCGGGCCGATGGTCTCCCCGCCGACGCATGGCTCCGGGTGCACGTGCGGCTCGGCGGCCGGATCGTCAAGGTCGCGCCGTTGTCGATGGTCGTCCCGGGCACGCTTGAACAGTGGCGCGCCTGGACCGGCCTGCCGTTCGATCGCGACGGATTGGTCGACGTGCCCGGCGCGCTCGCGCCGGTCATGGTCGACCTCCGGCACGAACATGCGGTCTACATCGAGCCGAACGTGTGGGTACACCATCCATTGTGAGCACGGACGTCCCATTGTGAGCACGGACGTCGAGGCGCACGAGAACCGCGGGCTCGCCCGGAAGCGGGGGAGGGTCACGCCCCGTCCGCCGGGGAGCCAGGCGAACCATGGGTGGCGAGCCACGTGGTCAGACCCGAGATGGTGATCTCGACGCAGAAGCGGTAGTAGTCGACCCGGGCCTGGGCGGCGGTGTCGCCGCCTTCGGCGAAGGGACGCATGGTGCTGTCCGCGAACGCCTCGGCCTCGGGCCGCCCCGCGGCGAGCCGGGAGAACTCCCGCATCATCGCGGCGTGATCGCGGGGCCCGTCCTCCTCGTGTTGCTTCCGGTCGTCGCCGCTGGTGACGGTGAGCATGGCGGTGTTGAACAGAAGCGCGTAGGCGAAGCCGGTCATCTCGCCGAACCCAGCTCGTCGCATCGCGGCGAATCCGGTGTCGATGGTGGGGAGGACGGCCTGGATGACCGGACCGTGCATGAGCATCCACTTCGCGACGCCGGGATACTCCATGGCAACCGGTCCCATGGCGAAGAGCAACTCCCGGAACCAGTCCTGCCAGCTCAGATCCGGGTCGGGTACGGCCAGGCGGGTCGCGACCTCCTCCACGACTCTGCGGCAGAGCAGGTCCTTGCCGCCGACGTGATGGTAGATCGCCGACGGGGAGACGCCGAGTCGACGGGCGAGATCGCGGATCGACCAGGAGAACAGGTGTGACTCGCGGGTCAGCTCCACGGCGGCTGCGACGACGGCCTCGGGGGTGAGCCCCGCGTGGAACCGCGTCGTGGCTGCTTGGTCCGGCATCCGGCTGGCTCCTCTTCTCGGGACGACATCACAACATTCCCTCGGGGCCTTGAGCTTAGGTTTGCCTCACCTATACCCTGCTCCTATTGGAACACTGTTTAGTTCAGTGTAACATCGAGAACAATTCTCAGTAGTCAGTGAGCGGAGCACGGCGTGCGAGACAACGTGAGAGTGGCGGCCGCATCCGCCGGAGAGGCCGCGTCCGTCGCCGAGAAGCCGTCCGTGGGCGAGAAGTCGTCCGCCGGAGAGGCCCCGTCCCTCGACCTGTTCTCCTCGGTGCGAGGCCGGATCGGGGTGATCGTCGCGCTGAGCCTCCTCGGAGCGGTGACGAGCGTCGTGCCGTTCATCGCGATCGTCGAGCTGGCGAGAGCCCTCTGGCCCGCCATGGCGGGCGGCGCCGTCGACACCGGCCGGGTCTGGACGACGGTCGCGGTCGCGGTGGCCGGTCTGGTGGTGAGCTTCCTGGCGGCCGGATCGTCCGGGATGGTGAGCCACTTGGCCGACGGAGACCTGCAGCTGGACCTGCGGACGCGAATCGTCACCCAGCTTCGACACCTGCCGCTCGGCTGGTTCGACGAGCGCTCGTCGGGCGCAGTGAAGAAGGCGGCGGAGAACGACGTCCCGGCTCTGCACCAGCTGGTGGCGCACTCGATCCAGGACTTCATCACCGCCGGCGCCGTACCGCTCATCTCGCTCGTCTATCTCTTCGTCGCCCAGTGGCGAATGGCCGTGGCGTGTCTCCTGCCGTTGTTCATCGCGGTCGTGCTGTACGCGATCATGATGCGAGGCGGGCAGGAGAAGTTCGCCGAGTACGACGCATCCATGATTCGGCTCAACAGCGCGACGATCGAGTACGTGCACGGCATCGCCGTGGTCAAGAGCTTCGGTCAGGCCGGCCGGTCACACGGACGCTACCGCGACGAGACCCGCAAGTTCGCACGCTTCTACGACGGGTGGATGCGGGAGACGTCCGTCGTGTCCAGCCTGGTGGAGCTCGTCACCTCGCCGATCGTGGTGCTGGTCTACCTCTGCGCGGTCGGTGCCTGGCTCTGCGGCGCCGGGTGGATCCCACCGGTCGACGTCCTGCCCGCCCTGCTGCTCGGGCTCGGGCTGACGGCACCGCTGCTGACCCTCGGCTACACGGCCCAGTTCCTGCGTAACGCGGCCAAGGCCCGCGACTCCCTGACCGCGTTCTTCACCGAGCCCACGATGCCCCAGCCCACCAGCCCGATCGCGCCGCAGGGTCATGACGTGGCCGTCGACGGCGTCGCCTTCAGCTACGACGGGCAGCGGGAGGTGTTGCACGAGATCGTCGCGTCCTGCGCGCCGGGCACCGTCACCGCGCTGGTCGGCCCCTCCGGATCGGGCAAGTCGACGCTCGCGCGGCTGATCCCCCGGTTCTACGACGTCACCGCCGGAACGGTGACGATCGGCGGCGCGGACGTCCGCCGGATCGCCGCGGCGCAGCTCTACGCCCAGGTCGGGTTCGTCTTCCAGGACGCCTACGTCCTGCGCACCACCATCCGCGACAACATCCGGCTGACCCGTCCCGAGGCGACCGAGGAGGAGGTCGAGCGGGCGGCCCGGGCGGCGCAGATCCACGACCGCATCCTCCTCCTTCCCAGAGGCTACGACTCGGTCATCGGTGAGGACGCCCACCTGTCCGGCGGGGAGGCGCAGCGGCTGACCATCGCCCGGGCACTGCTCACCGACGCACCGATCCTCGTGCTCGACGAGGCGACGGCGTTCGCCGATCCCGACTCCGAGGCCGCGATTCAGACCGCGCTGTCGGCCCTCTCCGCCGAGCGCACGCTGCTGGTGATCGCCCATCGCCTGCACACGGTCACCGCGGCCGACCAGCTCCTCGTTCTCGACGGCGGGCGCATCGTCGAACGCGGCACGCATCACGAGCTCGCCGCCGCGGGCGGCCTGTACCAGGACATGTGGGCGCGTTACGAGGCGGCGCGCGCCTCGGAATCCACGACCGGGACGACGACCTACCTGGACGGGGTGGCGCGATGATCGG
>JBDIAG010000340.1:0-5518 GCA_039812305.1 Actinomycetales bacterium
CATCCTCGACCCCGAGCTCGAAGAGCGTTCGGTGGGTACGTCGCTGGAGAAGTTCCTCGACGTCGTCCGCACGGGTGGTGGCACCGTCGACAAGGTCGACATCTGGGGACGTCGCCGGCTCGCCTACGACATCCGGAAGAAGTCCGAAGGCATCTACGCCGTCGTCGATCTGCAGGCCACGCCGGCGCTGACCGCCGAGCTCGACCGGCAGCTCAACCTGAACGAGTCCGTGCTGCGCACCAAGGTCATCCGGCCCGAGGTTCGCTGACGCCGCGCCGGCACCCGGCCGATCGGGCACTCCCGATGCCCCGATTGTCATAGCCAGGTGCTTGGCTGGTCCGCAGAATCGCATCCGCCCCCGACCGAGGAGTTCTCATGGCAGGCGAGACCGTCATCACCGTGATCGGCAACCTCACCGCTGATCCAGAGCTGCGCTTCACCCCCGCGGGTGCGGCCGTGGCCAACTTCACCGTCGCGTCGACCCCGCGCACCTTCGACCGGCAGAGCAACGAGTGGAAGGACGGCGAAGCCCTCTTCCTGCGCTGTTCGGTCTGGCGTGAGGCCGCTGAGAACGCGGCCGAATCGCTGGTCAAGGGGTCTCGCGTCATCGTGTCCGGGCGGCTTCGCCAGCGCTCGTACGAGACCAAGGAGGGCGAGCGCCGCACGGTGGTCGAACTCGACGTCGACGAGATCGGCCCGTCGCTGCGCTACGCGACCGCCAAGGTCACCAAGACCTCCCGCAGCGGGGGTGGCGGTGGCTGGGGTGGCGGTGGCAACTCCGGCGGTGGCGGCGGTGGCGGCTGGGGCAACCAGGGCGGCGGCCAGGGTGGTCAAGGCGGTCAGGGTGGCGGCGGCCAGGCCGACGATCCCTGGGCGACCGGCCCGTCCAACCAGCCCGCCGGCGGCTTCGGTGGCGGCGGCGGCGGCAACTACGGCGGCGGCAGCGGCTACAACGACGACCCGCCGTTCTGACGGAACAGCTCTGACGTGGCCGCTGCCCGCGGCCACACTGGTCGGCTTCGGCCGATCCACGACCGATTTGCCGGTCGTACCACGTGAAACATCCACCATCCCGGGCAGGAAGCCCGGGCTCCACGACAAGGAGCACCACGATGGCCAAGCCGGTTATCCGCAAGCCCAAGAAGAAGCAGAACCCGCTCGCCGCGGCGAAGATCGACTACATCGACTACAAGGACACCGCGCTGCTGCGGAAGTTCATCTCCGACCGCGGCAAGATCCGCGCTCGCCGCGTGACCGGGGTGACCGTTCAGCAGCAGCGGCAGCTCGCCAAGGCGATCAAGAACGCCCGCGAGATGGCCTTGCTGCCCTACTCGAGCTCGGCTCGCTGAGCTACCGAGAGCCAAAGGAGACAGTCGAATGAAGCTCATCCTCACGCACGAGGTCAGCGGTCTCGGCGCGCCCGGTGACGTGGTCGAGGTCAAGGACGGCTACGGCCGCAACTACCTGCTGCCGCGTGGCCTGGCCACCGCCTGGACCAAGGGTGGCGAGAAGCAGGTCGCCTCGATCCGCAAGGCCCGCGAGGCCCGCGAGATCGCCGCCGTCGAGGCCGCGCAGTCGATCAAGGAGCGGCTGGAGGCCACCGCCGTCACCGTTCCGGCCCAGGCCGGCGCGTCCGGTCGCCTGTTCGGTGCCGTGACCACCACCGACGTGGCCACTGCCGTCAAGGCTGCCGTCGGCGCCGACATCGACCGGCGCAAGGTCGAGATCGGCAACCCGATCAAGAGCGTCGGCAGCTACCGCGTCGGCGTGCGGCTGCACCCCGAGGTCACCGCCACCGTGGCCCTCGAGGTCGTCCCGGCGTAGTTGGGTCCCGCTCCAGAGGCGGCCCGGGTTCCACTCGGGTCGCCTCTTCGCGTTCCTTCGACGCTCGACTCCTCACATGGAGCATTTGTGTCGCCAGGCGACGGAAATCCTCCATGCGGGCGTGTGTGATCCTCCGGCGTGGTCGGCGAAGGAGTCATGTCGGGAATGTGACGCCGGGGGCTTGAGCCTCGGGATGGTTCCCGACCCCTGGGGTGGCCACCGCGCGCCCCGCGGACACTGCGATCGGAGCATTGGTGTTGCTCAGCAACAGAGATGCTCCATGCGAACGTGCGCGACCCTCCACCGGGATCGGCAAAAGAGTCATCTCGGGAATGCGCGGCCGGGCCGGTGCCACAGAAGCCCCACGCACCCGTCTGTGGCCGTCTTTGTGTCCTGTCAATCGTGGTGTGTCCTGTCAGACGCGTGACATCCGCCCCGTCTGACAGGACACATCACGGTTGGCAGGACACTTCCACCCCGAGCGGGCGTGCCGCGCGTTCCCAGCCGCATTCGGGCAACGGCCTGCAGGCAACACACATGCTCCTGACGGGAGCGGCCGTCGGCCACCGTGGCCCGGCTGGGGATCACGACCGCCCGCCCGAGGCCCAAGCCGGCGAGTGGGCCGCGGTGGGGCCTCAGCTGGCCAACTTTCAGCTCGCCACCAGCGTGGTCACCTTGGCGAGTTCGTCGGCGTGGAGGTCGCGCTCGACCTCGAGGTCGTAGTCGGTCTGGATGTTGATCCAGAAGCGGTCGTCGACCCCGAGGGCCTTCGAGAGCCGCAGTGCGGTGTCGGTGGTGATGGAGCGCTTGCCGCGGACGATCTCGCTGATCCGGGTCTGGGGGAGTCCGGTGGCCTGGGCGAGGCGGTACTGCGTGATGCCCAGCGGCTCCAAGAACTCCGTCAGCAGGATCTCGCCCGGGGTGATCGGGTCGTGCGCCTTCGCGGTGGTGGCCATGATCGTCTCCCTTCTCAGTCTCAATGCTCAGTGTCAGTGGTAGTCGGTGATCTCGACGTCGATCGGGCCGGTGTCGGTCCAGACGAAGCAGATCCGGTACTGGTCGTTGATGCGGACTGTACTAACGCATGACGATAGTATCGACAAACGTAATGAGCGGATCCGATTGACAGCTTGCTTCCGGAACTGGAGCCGAGCTGCAAGCGACGAATCGACGCTCACGCTCGGTTCAGAGGCCCCTTTTACGAGTGGTGCGCAGGATGTAGCCGCCCCAGGCCGTGATGCCCACGCCGATCAGCATCGTCACGACGGCGTTGGTCGTCAGGTGAGCGGAATGCGCGATCCAGTAGTCACCGATCGGAAACCGGCTCGCGGTCACGACGGCCGGATCGTCCCGGCCGTCATGGTCGACGAAAAGCAGGCGAGTGCTGGCGGACTTCTCGACGAGGCCCGTTTCGCCCCTGAGGGCATCAGCCAGACCCCGTTCATGCGCTGCCTCGTTGGCTGCCTTCTGCTCGGCCGTGACACCGTGGCAATGCCAGACGTCCTGCCCCTTCTCCGTCGTGGTCATCCGGCAGGTGATCTGGGTGAACGTCTGTGTCTCGACGCCGATCCCGGTGCCGCTGACGAAGAACATCAAGCCGATCACGGCCACGATCGGGCCGAGCAGCAGGGAGACGGCGACCCCGTACTTCGGCCCGAGATGGCCGTAGATCAGACGTCGTTCAAGCTGTGCTTCCATCGTTCTTCCCGCGTGCGCTCAGGGGTCGGCTTCTCGGCAATGTAGACGCGATCACGCACCATGTCGTTCCGTGGGTACGTCCCGGGCGGAATGTGGAGCCCGGAAATCCGTTCTGGGCGACATGCGTGACGACTCACGGCCGAACGCAGGTCGAGGATTCCAGCCCACGTGCCCAGGCGGGCCCATCGACCCGGCAAGAATGGCGTCCGCGATGGGTAGCCGCACCGGAGGGCCCGGCCGGATCACCCCACTCGCGAGATCCGGATGGCGTCCGCGATCACGTATCCCGTGCCCTTGGCCCACCGGCTGATTCCCACCACCGGCTTGTAACCGGCGGTGAGGTCGTACGTCCCGAGTGAGCGCCATTGGGCACCCAGATGCGTCTGGTCCACGTAGACGACCTCGTTCCCGGTCGGCGTCGCGATGACGTAGGGAGTCAGATTGTTGTAGGCGGCGTCGGCCGGGTACCGGCATTCGATGACGTAGCGTCCGTTGGCGGGGAGGTTCGCCGAATACCAGGCGGTGTCCGTCACCGGCTCGGAGGTGGCGAACCGGTAGTTGGCACCCCACTTCTGGGAGCTCCAGTCGGAGATCTGCCAGTTGGAGCTCGCGCTGAACTCCGGAGACGTGTTGTCCAGGATGAGCTGCCACGACGGCGTGGTCGTTCCCGCGGTCACATAGCTCATGTACTTCGACCAGTTCCACAGCGGGCCGGGATCGGTGTGAGTGGCCTGCGGAACCTCGATGTGACCGATGATTCGGGAGCGCGTCTTCGGGATGCCGTAGCGATCGCACAACGAACGCACGAGAGCGGCGGACGACCGGTACATGGCGTCGGTGAACCACGAGCTCTGGGTGATGTAGCCCTCGTGTTCGATGCCGATCGAGGCGTAGTTGTAAGTGCGGTTTCCGGCGTGCCAGGCGACGTTCGCATTGTCGACGCACTGCGTGATCTTGCCGTCCGAAGAACGCACGATGTAGTGGGCGGAGACGTTCGCCGACGAGTTCTGGAACCAGTTGATGGCGCTGGTGTAGGAGCCCTGCGTCACGTGAATGACGATGTAGTTGATCGCGTAGTCGTTGGGACGATTCGCCTTCGCGTAGTTGCTCGGATTCGCGGGCGCACTCGTCACGGCCGGCAGGGCCGAACCGATCGGCTCGGGCGAGGCGACCGGGGACGTGTATCCGGGCGGATTGCTGGCCGTGCCCTGGCCGAAGGAGTCCCACGGAATGAACCCCTTGGGCGGAACCGCGACGCCATTCCTGACGAATCCGCCGCTCAGCGCCTGGGACACCCCCGCGGCGTACATCTCGGCCACCTGGCGGTCGGCGACCCCGGAGTAGGCCTCGGTCACCGGCATCCACGAGGAAAGCGAGCCCCGGTCCCCGGCCGTCAGTCTGAGCGCGTCGGCCCGGGCCCGCAACAGTGCCGCTCCGCCGAGGATGTTGGACGCGTCGTCCGTGCGCAGCTGGTTCTCGGCCACACCCGTCAGCCGGGCCGCTTCGGCCAGGGTCTTCGTCGTCGGGTTGTCGACCAGGTGCATGATGCCGAAGCCGTTGACCATGCTCGGAGCGCCGGCGCGACCTTCGAGGCGCGATTCGGTCCATCCGACTGCGGCCAGCAACTCACCCGGCACGCCGTACCGGCTGGCCGCCTCGTCGAACATCGAGTCGAGAGTGCGCGTCGCCGGCTTCGGCGTGATGCCGAGGTTCGTCCCGAGTTTGAGCTGGCGGTCCGCGGCCTGGGCGGCCCCGGCCCCGGCGAGCACGGCTCCGGTCGCCAGCGTCCCGGAAAGGGCGGTCAGGGCCGTCCGTCGCGTGATGCCCGAACGGGACTGGGTGTCCGAACGAGGCGCAGTGCCCGAACCAGACGGGACGTCGCCGGCGGGGAGGTCGTGGGCGGGCAGGGATTCGCGGTGCATGCGGCTCTCCTGGAATTCGTTCTGGGGGTCAGCTCTGGTGGTCGACCGGAGGGCACGCACGGCCGACGATTCGT
>JBDIAG010000341.1:0-5515 GCA_039812305.1 Actinomycetales bacterium
GGTTGCGGCCGGATCGCGCGCCGAGGCCCGGTGCCGAGCAGCCGCTCGTGCGCGCGGTGACCAGGTATGTGTCGAGCAGCCGGCGATCGCTGGCTGCTCGGCCGACAACCGGTCACCGCGCAAACACCTGGTCAATCGAGCCGCTGTCCACGCCGGCCAGAACCCGACCAGGCGCCAACACCCCGGCCGGCACCCGGCCGACCGAGCAATTCCACTCTCGGTATCCAGAGTCCGTCGCGCGAGTGTTTGAGCAGATGGCCCGGCCACACGCCGACCTGGCCCGCTCTCGGGGCGCCCGCTACCCGATCAGTCCGGCTTTGACGAAGTGCTTTCTGATGATCCGGGCTGAGAGCAGGGCACCGGCGGCGCTGAGGATCGCGGTGAGGGCTGTTGCACCGACGAACACCGGCCAGCTGACGTAGCTGAGGTACTCCTGGATGGCTTGGTCGCTGAGCCGGAAGGTCTCGCTGCGCGCGGCGAGGTAGTCGCTGGCGGAAAGGAACAGGGGGAACGTATAGCCGGCGAACTGGAGGGTGCTGCCGACGACGTAGGCGACGATGATCCGAGACCGGCTGGTGTAACGGCCGGCGATGAGGTCGGCGATGAGCCATCCGCCCGCGCAGGCGGCGACTCCGACGATATTGCCGGTCATCAGACCGGGCAGGCTGACGATCGTGCCCATGAGGAACAGAGTGCCGGTCTTGCGCACCCGGACGGCGGCGAGCAGGAACACGATGGAGACGAAGAACGCGGCGACGGCGGTGTAGAAGAAGGAGCCGATGATCGTGGTCGCCGAGGCCACGCCGACCACGACGCTGATGACGAGCGCGATCGCGGCGAGCACGCCGATGGTGATGAGGTCGCGGACACCGAGAACGCGGCGTGGCTGGTCGAGTGTGGACTGGATGTTCGAGGTCATGGCGGTGTCCTTTCGGGGACGGGTCAGGAGAACTGCACGAGGACGAGTCCGGTGGTGACGGTGAGGACGATGACCGCGACAGCGATGTCCGTGGGGCGGATGCGGAGCTCGTGCAGGATGGTCTGTCGCTTGGGGCCGTCGAGTCCGCGAACGAGGCCTGCGCAGGCGAGATCGTCGGAGGTGCGGAGCGCACGCATGAGGATCGGGACGATCAGATGCTCGGCCGTGCGGATCGGATGCGTGAGCACGGTGCGCGATGTCGGGGCGAGGCCGCGGATGCGCAGGCTGTCGGTGAGGGCGCGCCAGTCCTCGCGGATCGTGGGGAGGAACCGGAGGGCGACGGCGAACGGGACGGTGACTGCGACGGGCGCTCGCAGCGTCTCCACGGTGGACACGGCGAGGGAGACACTCATGTCGGCGGTGAGGAACAGGCCCATCATGGTCATCACGGTGAGCTTCTGGACGAGGTAGACGAGCATGGCGAGGGTGAGCATGAGCGTCGAGTTCTCGACCTGGGTGACTGTCGCCGCGGCGACCGCGGCCGCCGCCGCGAGCATGGTCGTCGCCGCAGCGGCGCGCCAGCGGCCGACCAGGATCAGGAGTGCCGCGGACAGCACGACGAGTGCACCGGAGGACACCGGGTCGGTCAGGGCGAACGAGGCTGCGGTGACGACCGTGGCGATGAGGAGGCGGATGCGCGGATCGACGCGGACGGTGCTCTCGAACATCGTGGTGCGGCGGGCTGCTGCCGCCGTCTGAGTCACAATGGCGCGTCCGCATCGACCGGCGCCTCGACGCCGGCGAGTGCCGCACCGAGGGCCGCGTCGTCGGCGGGAACGTCGGTCACCACGGTGCCCCGGTCGATCGTGACCAGGCGAGTGCAGCAGGCGGCGAGCAGTTCGTGGTCGTGGGAGATGACGAACACGACCTTTCCGTCCCGGGCCAGCGCGGTCAGAAGCTGTGCGACGGCGTTCATCGCTCGGTGGTCCAGGCCGCTGGTGGGCTCGTCGAAGAAGAACACGTCGGCGTCGGCGGCGAGGGCGGCGGCGATGGTGAGGCGCTGCTGCTGGCCGCGGGACAGCGCAGCGGGATGCGCGTCGCGGTGCTCCCACAGGCCGAGGTCGATGAGGATGCGACGATCCTCCTCCGCGGTCTCCGGGGTGTTCCGCCGGCGTCCGAGGCGCAGTTCGCCGAGCACCGAGTCGGAGAACAACTGGTAGCCGGAGTCCTGCACGACCAGATACACCCGGCCCAGCCGGCCGCGGGCCGACACCGGGGCGCCGTTCAGCAGGATGCGCCCGGTCTGCTCCTTCTCCAGCCCGGCACAGACCCGCGCGAGGGTCGTCTTGCCGGCGCCGTTGGCACCGACGATCCCGACGACTTCGCCGGCGCGGGCGCTCAGCGAGACCTCGTCCAGGCCTTCTGGACGGCGGTCGGCGTCGGTGTTCGACGGCCGTCGTCGTGCGCGTCCTCGGGGATGGCGGAAACCGACGCGCTCGCAGGAGAAGACGGCCGACTCGTCCTGCTGTCGGCCCTCGGCAGGGCGGGGTGGGATGTGCACCGTCGCGAGGTCGAGACAGCGCAGCCCCAAGGACGTCAACTCCGACGTGCTGAGCGCGCGGAACTCGGCGGCGTCGTAGATGGTGCGGATGCGACCGCCCTCGAGGTACACGACGCGATCGAACAGCCCGGTCAGGTAGTGCAGGCGGTGCTCCAGCACGATGATCGTCGCACCGGACCGGTTGAGGTCGTGGAGGACCGATGCCAGGTGCCGGGTCGCGGTGGGGTCGAGGTTCGCGGACGGCTCGTCGAGCAGGAACGCCCCGGGCCCGAGGGCGTGGCAGGAGGCGAGTGCGACCTTCTGCTTCTCGCCGCTGGAGAGTTCCAGGACGTCCCGGTCGGCGAGCTGCGGGATGCCGAGAGCGGCGAAGGAATCCGTGACCCGCTCGGCAATCTGCGCGCGATCGAGTCCGTGGTTGCGGCATCCGAACGCCACCTCCTCGGAGGTGTTGAGCGTGAAGAACTGTGTACGGGGGTCCTGGAACACGGTCCCGACGTGTCGTCCGAGCTCTCCGATCGAAGTCCTGCGGGTGTCGAGGTCGTCGACGAGGACGCGGCCGTCGAGCTGCCCTTCCCGCAGGTGCGGGATGAGACCGTTGACGACGTTCGCCAGCGTCGTCTTCCCGCATCCGCTCGGGCCGGTGACCAGCACGAACTCGCCGGGCTCGATCCGCAACCGCGCGTCGGAGAGCGATGGCCGAGACGCCTCCGGGTAGCGGAAGGTCACCTCGTCGACTCTGATCGCGCCCGCGCCCATACTCTCCACCCATCACTTAATGACTGACTGATAGTCAGTATAGGTGGACCTAAGTAACCCGGTGAAGCGGCAACTTCTTGCGTGTGGGTGAGTGAGTGTCGGGGTCGCTCAGGGGTTACGGGTGACCATGCGGCACCAGTGGCGCAGCGTCATCAGCACCCGGTCGGTCATCGCCTCGTCGCCGGCGTGGTGCAGGTAGTCCGCCGCATGGTGCACGGCGCCGAACAGCAGCACGGCGGTGGACAGCGGGTCGGCGACCGCGAATGCCCCGGCGCGAGTGCCGTCCTCCAGGATCGAGGCCAACACCTCGACCTGGCCGTAGGGAGGCTTGCTGCGCTCCCGGTCGTCGTGCGTGGGCATCTGGGGGCCGAGATGGTGGAACAGGGCATTGTGCAGGCCGGGATCACCCAGATAGTCCTTCACTCCGGTGACCAGCCAGGTCTCCACGCGGCCGGCCCAGTCGCCGGGCGAGAGCCGGTTCACGGCCACCTCCTGCCGCTCCATGAGACGGGCGATGTACCGCTCGCGCAGCGAGGCGATCACATCGTCCTTGGTCGAGAAGTAGAGGTAGAAGGTCCCCTTGGACACGCCGGCGGCCGTGGTGATGTCCTCGACGGTGAGCTGGTTGATGTCCCGCTCGATGACCAACTCCTCGGCGGCATCGAGCAGGTCGGCGCGACGCTCCGTCTTCGGTTTCGTTCGTGTCATGCCGTCCTCCACTGCACTCGCCCGGACGGACCATTGTCTCACGCGGAGGGACTCCGACTGACTCAGAGTCAGTCCAAGTCGGCCTGGGACGCGTGGTGGCGCACGTGTCGGAGTCAGGCGTCCAGGAGATCTCGGGCGTCGAGCAGTTCTTCATGCAGTGCTAGAGTACTGACCGACGGTCAGTCATCTACGTCGACGGGAGTCTCAGATGGCGTTGCAGGCGCGAGACGCCGAAAAGGCGTCCGCACGAAAAAGCGGGCCGGGTCGAGGCCGAGGCGCCGCGGGAACCCTTCTCGGGCCGGTTCGGGCGCGGCTGAGGCTGGGTGCGACGCTGGCCTTCATCGGTTCCGTGCTGAGCCTGCTGCCCTACGTCGCGGTCACCGAGATCGGTCGTGAGCTGCTGACGACGCACCGGCCCGGGGTCGTGTGGACGTGGGTCGTCGTCGGCGTGGCCGGTGCCGCGGGACGGCTGCTGCTGATGGTGGTGTCCAACCTGGTGACCCACTACGCCGACGCCGACTTGCAGCGGCATCTGCGTGCTCGGCTGGCGCGGCACGCGGCCGTGCTGCCGCTGGGCTGGTTCACCGGCCGCGGCTCGGGCGAGTTGAAGAAGGCGATGGAGGACGACATCGAGGACCTGCATCACATGGTGGCCCATGCGGTGCTCGACCTCGCGAGCGCGATCGGGCTCCCGGTGGCCGCTCTGGTGTATCTCGTGACGACGGACTGGCGGATGACGTTGGTGACCCTCGCGGTGCTGCCGCTGGCCACCCTGGCGATCGGGGCGGCGCACCGGACGATGCCGGCGCGGATGGCCGAGCTCACGATGGCCCAGGTGGACCTGAACAACGCGACGATCGAGTACGTCGACGGCATCCAGGTCGTGAAGGCCTACGGTGGTGCGGGCCGGACGTACCGGCGGCTGGCCGATGCCGTCGATCGCTTCTGCGACACGCTGGCCGCGTGGACCGCGGAGGCCGGGCGTGCGATGTTCAGCTCGGCACTGCTGCTCTCCCCCGCCACCGTGCTACTGATCGTCGCCGGGGTCGGCACCTGGTTCATCGCCGCCGGGTGGCTCGACCCGGTGGACCTGCTGCCGTTCCTGCTGGTGGGCGTCGGGCTGCCGGCCCCGTTCATGACGATCCTGCAAGGCACGCAACAGCTCCGCAAGGCGAACAGTGCAGCCGAGCACCTGCACGAGGTGCTCGGCCAGCCCGCCCTCTCCGAGCCGGCGAATCCGATGCTGCCGACGAGCTACGACATCCGCTTCGACGGGGTGCGCTTCGGCTACGCGCCCGACGAGCCGGTGCTTCACGCCCTCGATCTGGAGTGCCCGCAGGGCACGGTCACCGCCGTCGTCGGACCCTCCGGCTCCGGCAAGACCACCCTGAGCCGGCTCATCCCCAGGTTCTTCGACGTGGATGCCGGAGCGGTGACCATCGGCGGCGTCGACGTCCGCGACATCCCGCAGGAGAGGCTGCTGTCCTCGATCGCGATCGTGTTCCAGGACGTCGTGCTGGTGCGCGACACGATCCGGGAGAACATCCGCCTGGGCCGTCCGGACGCGACGG
>JBDIAG010000342.1:0-5510 GCA_039812305.1 Actinomycetales bacterium
CGGCCGGATCCTTGCCGGCGCGGCGCCCGGCGGCGTGGCGCAGGCGCTCGTCGGCACCGGACATCTTCTCTTCGCGGGCGAACTCGGCGGGCTGCCGGACGAGTCCGCGGTGCACGAAGTCGTCGCGGCCATCATCGTCGGC
This sequence comes from Actinomycetales bacterium, assembly GCA_039812305.1. GTDB lineage: Bacteria > Actinomycetota > Actinomycetes > Actinomycetales > CAWJMD01 > JBDIAG01. Next base: position 143 of record JBDIAG010000342.1, read on the forward strand.
GCCGAGCCCGGCGCCCGATGACTCGTCCGCGGCCGGCTACGCCTGAGCCCACGCCCGAACGGAGCATTTGTGTTGCCTGGCAACAGGAATACTCCGAGCGAGGCCCGGGCGTGGCCACCGATTCCGAGCGTCGGCTCGCACCCCGACAACAGGTCAGGTTGTCTCCCGCTGGAGCGCGGCATAGGCCTCTCGCGCCCCGGCTGTCGGCGCAATGGCCAGCAGACCCTCGTAGAGCTTGATCAGTGTTCCGCGGTCGAGTCCGCCGGTGCGGGCCCGATCGCAGTGGACCGACTGGATCGCGGCTTCGAGCTGGTATCTGCCGAGGGGGTTCCCCAGACTGTGGGCGCGCTTCAGGAACGCGTCGGCACGCAGGATCAGGGTGCGGTCCCAGAGCTCCGTGTCCTGTCGGTGGATCGGCGGCCACGGGGTGCCGACCCGCGCCGGAGCCCGCGATTGCGCGAAGGTGAGCAGGGCGGCCAAACCCCAGGCCTCGGGCTCGGTGCCGAGCAGTTCGGCGGTGAGCTCGGCCAACCAGCGCGCCTCGTCCGCCAGGGAGGTACGAATGCGCTCCTGCTGGTCGAGCCAGTCCAGCGTGTAGGCACCGTAGATCGCCTCGAGCACGGCCGGAAGGCGGGAAGGCATGTCGTCGCGGGTCGGCACCCGGAAGGGAATGCCGGTGTCGCGGATGCGTCGCTTCGCCCGTACCAGGCGCTGCGCCATCGCGGCCGGGCTGACCCGGAACGCCTCGGCGATCTGCGCCGCCTCGAACCCCATGACGACCTGCAGCATCAGCGGCGCACGGATGCCCGGCTCGATGGCAGGGTGGGCGCAGGCGAACAGCAGCTCCAGGCGCTTGTCCGGGATCGCGTCGACGTCGATGTCGTCGTCGACCGCGGGCACGGCGTCGGTGAGGGGCATCGAGAGCCGCTCCGCCGCCGCGCCCGCGACGTCCCGGATACGGTTGCGCGCGACCGTGAACAGCCAGGCTTCCGGGCGCTCGGGGACACCACTGGTGGGCCAGCTGCGCAAGGCCCGCTCGAACGCGTCCGCGAGGGCGTCCTCGGCCAGGCAGATGTCGCGCGTGCTCCCCGCCAGCAGGGCGAGGAGCCGGCCGCGCGCCTCCCGGGCCGCGCAGGCGGCGACCTCCTGGGCGGGGTGTCCGCTCATGAACGTGGTGGGACACCCTGCCATTCGCCGTCGACGAATCGCGTGCCGACGGGGCGCACCTCGACGTGTCCCCACGCGACCGACGGCGCCTTGCCGGCCCATTCGATCGCGGCATCCAGGTCGGGGACGTCGATCATGAAGACGCCCCCGATCCTCTCCGGTCCGTCGGCGAACGGACCGGATTGCACGGTCGTCTCGCCGGAGACCGCCGTGATCGTCGTCGTCGCGTCCGAGGTGGCCAGCACATCGGCGCTGCCGAGCACGCCGGCGTCGTCGAGTGCTTTCGCGTAGGCGTCGAACGCCCGCATTCCCTCGGCCAGTTGCTCGGCGTCGAGTTCGCCCTCCGCAGGTTCCGGATAGTGCAAGAAGAGTGCGTATCGCATCACGGTCGTCCTTTCTCGTCGTGGGTTGTCATCCCTATGACGATCCTGCCGCCGCTCAATCGACAGGCTGCCGCTCATCGGCTCGGCGGGGCGAGTCGCCTCGCGACCAGGTCACGTCACGCGGTAGTGCAGGTGCGTGACACCCGGCGCCTCGAGGACTCGGGTCAGTTCGAACTCGAGGCGCTCAGTGCCGAACAGCCGCCGGCCACTGCCGAGCACGACGGGGATCAGGTGGATCTCCATCTCGTCGAGCAGACCCTCGCGCAACAGAGATTGCGCAAGGTCGGCGCCGTGCACCATGACGTTCTTTTCACCGGCGGCCGCCTTCGCCGCACTCATCGCGGTCGCGGCATCGGGCAGGTAATGGACCCAACCGCTCTGGGGCTCGGGTGGCGCACCCCGGGTGGGAACGAAGATCGGGACGCCATGGTGGTCGCCTCCCCACCGACCGGCATAGTCGAAGGTCTTGCGGCCGACGACGACCGCCCCGGTCGCCATCAACTCGGCGAACACCTGCCCACTCACTCCCGGCGGGTCGAAGTGCGGATACCCGGCGACCGGCTGACCGAGCCATTCGTGAAGCCGCATGCCATCGTCACCGAGGCCGTTGTCCACGCCATCGTGAGGTCCGGTGATGAATCCATCGAGTGACATCGACATGTACAGAACTGAGTTCGCCATGGATTCCCTTCCTGATCCGCGGATTCCACCCCAAGGTCAGGGCTGCGTGCGCTGTGTGGCGATCCACCAGGTGACACCCCAGGGATCCCGCACTCCACCGCGAAGATCGTCGTCCCCACGCGCCTGCCCGGGCTCGCGAACGACCACCGCGCCGGCCGCGACCGCCCGCTCGAAGGTGGCCAACGCGTCCTCGACGTAGAGATGGAGATGTGCTGGCGCGCCGGCGGTTTCGGTTGCCCCGCCGCCGATCATCACGATGCTGTCGTCGATCTTGACCTCGGCGTGCATCAAGGTTCCATCGGGACGGTCGAATCGTCGCTGCAACGTCCCGTCGAAAGCCGCCTCGAGGAAGGCGATGAGTGCTTCGGCATCCTGGCAGATGAGATAGGGGCTCAACGACGGATATGAGTTCGGCTTCCAGTCACCCATCGATCCAACCTAGGGCCGGCCGAGATCGGCGACAACCGGGGAGAGGGCGACGCCGGCTCGCAGCCTTCGGGGCACGTCTCGGGAGACGGTCCGGGCGCCCTTTCCCCCTCGCTCCGACGGGCGTCCGATGGCCTTCGGATCCCCCGTCAGCGGAGCAGCATCACGATCGCCGCTCCATGGCAGACGACGGCGAACACAGCGCCCGCGATCATGCCGGTGAGCCGGTAGACGGCTCCGACGACGACGTCCGCGATCTGCGCCAGTGCCGCGACCCCGAGCAGGAGCAACAGGTACGCCGGGGCCGGGGCGAGCCAGATCGCCAGGCCGACAGCCGCTCCCAGCGGGATCGCGCGGCCGGCGTACATCGCCGGGTAGAAGCGGCTTGCGGCGCTGCCCTCCGGTGACGGGGCGACGAGGCCCGGCTTGACCACGGCGGCGACGCCGAATCCTGTCGAGGCAACGGCGGCCAGCGTGTTCAGCAAGGTGATCCACCACGGCATGATCGTTCTCCATCAAATCGTTCAGTCATGAATGATTCACGATGCTACCGTAGCGGGCGTGAACGAGGACGGCGGTGAAGCGATCCTGACCGCAGCATGCTTCCGGCTCGGCCTGCTGGGAGCGAGGATCACGCACAGGTTCGCCGAGCGCATCGAACGCATCGGGATCACCCACAAGCAGGTGGGGCTGCTCGCCGTGGTCAGCGCCGGGCTCGCGCACTCCCAACGAGACATCGCGGCACGACTGCACGTGGCTCCCAGCCTTGTCGTATCGCTGGTGGATCAGCTCATCGACCTCGGCGCGGTCAACCGCTCACGCAGCACCTCGGATCGACGGGTGCAGGTGGTCGAGCTGACCCAACGAGGTCGCGATCTGCTCGCCGCCAGTGCGCAGGCAGCGGCAGAACTCGACGCCGAGTTCCGCGCCAGCCTCTCCCCGGCCGGCCGGTCGGCGCTCGACACGCTGCTGCACGACCTCGATGCCCGACACCCGGCGGTCTTCGCCGAAGCATGAGCGTCGTAGCGCACCGCCGAGAGCGCTCAGCGCAGGCTCTGCGCGAGTCCGACGAGGATGCCCTCGGGGCCGCGGACGTAGCAGAGCCGGTACACGTCCTCGTACTGCACGACCTCGGCGCTGACGAGCCGCGCGCCGTGCTTGTCCAGGCGCGCGAGGGTGTCGTCGATGTCGTCCACCTCGAACATGACGCGGAGGTAGCCGAGAGCGTTGACGGGAGCATTCCGGTGGTCGTCGACGACCTCCGGTTCGAGGAAGCGAGAGAGTTCCACGCGACCGTGACCATCCGGCGTGCGCATCATCGCGATCTCGACGCGCTGGTCGCCGAGGCCGGTGCAGCGGCCGGCCCACTCTCCTTCCACCATGGAGCGTCCTTCGAGCTCCAGGCCGAGCTCCCGGAAGAACTCGACCACCGGGGTCAGGTCCCGGACGACGATGCCGACATTGTCCATCCTGATGGCCATGAGTCTCAGCCCAGCGTCTCGCCGGCGAGGTGCCGATCGACGTTCGTGAGCGCCTCGTCCCAGCCGTCGTAGATGAATCCGTCACCGGGCTTGCCGTCGTATCCGCGCAGATGGAACACGAGCTCGGTGCGCTCGCCGCGCGGAATGAGGGTCAGGGTGATGACCGGCGCCTGGTCGAGGGGTGCATCGGGTTCACCCCAGGTGAAGACGAGCCGGTCGATCGGCTCCACGGCGAGGTACTCGCCTCCGGTCGGGAACTGCTCGCCGGTCTCGTCGTTCGTCATCGTGTACCGGTATCGGCCACCCACGCGGACGTCGAAGGACACGCTGTCGGTGGACACTCCGAAGGGGTGCAGCCACTGCGCCAGCTCGGCTTCCTCGGTCCAGGCCCGCCAGACGAGATCACGCGGCGCATCGAGGATACGGGTGATCGAGAACTGAGGTGCGTCCGTCGCGGATGCGTCTGTCGTGTTCATGCTCCTGGCTCCTTGGATTGGTCGGTTGCCGGTCGGGCCTTCATGGTTCGGAGATGCTCTTCGAGCACGTCGAGGCGCAGGTTCCACTCGCGGCGGTGCTTCTCCACCCAGGCCGACGCCTGGTCGAGGGGCTCCGCCTGCATCGAGAGCGTCCGCCATTGGGCTTGAGTGGTGCGGGTGACGAGCCCCGCACGCTCCAGCACCTTCAAGTGCTGGGAGATCGCTGGAGCGCTCACCGCGAACGGCGCCGCCACCTCGCCGACAGTCGCCGGCCCCTGGGCCAGCCTGGAGAGGATCGCGCGTCTGGTCGGGTCGGCGAGCGCGGCGAACACGAGGCTCAGGGGATCCGACGCGGTCATTTCATGGTTTCCTTAATTAAGCTTTCTCTTTATTAAGGCACGGATCGATGGGGATGTCAACGCCTCTCGAGGGCCGCGCGCCCCCTCGTCCCGGAGGCCGACCGAACGCACGGACGATCGGCCCGCGCCACGGGTGGCCGACTCATCCCGGCGCGGCAGGAAGCCAGCGGGGTGTTTGAGGGCGTGACCACCGGTCGCCTTGGCCACTGGCGACCGACTTATCCAGGCGCTTTGTCCGACCGGCGCGAGAGAGAGTGGCCGGGCGGCACTCAATCCTCTGGCGCTGCGCCGCCTCGCGGAGCACTGCCAGAGGCGGACCGGCTGGCAGTCCTGACCATGTCTGGCACTGCCCCGCCAGGCGGAGCACTGCCAGAGGGTGGACCGGCTGGCAGTCC
>JBDIAG010000343.1:0-5503 GCA_039812305.1 Actinomycetales bacterium
AGAACGGGAGTGCGAGAAGGCCGACGAAGACGCTGTCCAGAAGGTACGCGCCGAGCCGCTTCCACACGCTTGCCAAGGGCGTGCCATCGGCCAGATGGGTCAGCGGTCCAGGACGAGGAGGAGGTCGATATGGGCTGGCCGGGTAATTACCGGGCGGATAGCCGGGATCCATCACGACAGAATCGCATTCCCACTCAGGCGGGCAGCCATCCGGTCGGATCCCAGCCGGCATCCAGCCGCAGGAGGTCGGCTTCGCTCTCCCGGTGCACCAGCACCCTCGCTTCGCCCTCCCGCACCGCGACGACCGGAGGCCTGGGCACGTGGTTGTAGTTCGACGCCATGCTGCGGCAGTAGGCCCCCGTGCCGGGCACCGCGAGGAGATCCCCACTGGCGACATCCGCCGGCAGGAACTCGTCCATGACGACGATGTCGCCGCTCTCACAGTGCTTTCCGACAACCCGGCTGAGCACCGGCGCGGCGGTGCTGGCTCGGGAGGCGAGCGTCGCGGAGTAGTCGGCCTCGTACAGGGCGGTCCGAATGTTGTCGCTCATCCCGCCGTCGACGGCGATGTAGCGCCGGGAGCGGCCACCGTCGAGACCGACCGACTTCACGGTGCCCACCCGGTACAGCGTGAAGGTGGACGGGCCGGCGATCGCCCTGCCCGGCTCAATCGAAATGCGCGGGACCGAAACTCCCAAATCGGCGCATTCCTTTGTGACTATGTCCGCCATTCCGTCCGCGAGTTCCGCAACGGACAGCGGGTCGTGTTCACTGGTGTAGGCGACTCCGTAGCCGCCGCCCAGATCCATCTCCGGCAATTCCGCGCCAGTCTCGCGCTGCAACTGCGCGTGCAGGCCGAGGAGCCGGCGGGCGGCGACCTCGAAGCCGTCGACACTGAAGATCTGCGAGCCGATATGGGAGTGCAAGCCGAGAACATGCAGTTCCGGACGAGACAGCGCGCGACGGGCGGCAGCCTCCGCGGCACCATCGACGAGCGAGAGACCGAATTTCTGGTCCTCGTGCGCCGTGGCGATGTAGGAGTGCGTGTGCGCCTCGACACCGACGGTGACGCGCAACATGATCCGCGCCGTCGTCGCGTACTGGGCGGCGATGTCGGCGACACGATCGATCTCGTCCAGATTGTCGATCACGATGCGGCCGAGACCGACCGAGACGGCACGCGCAATCTCGGCGTCCGACTTGTTGTTGCCGTGCAGGGCCAGCCGGGCGGGATCGAAACCGGCGTTGAGCGCGGTGGCCAGCTCGGTGCCGGTACAGGTGTCGAGGTGCAGACCCTCGGCCTTGATCCAGCGGGCGACCTCGGTGCACAGGAACGCCTTGCCGGCGTAGTAGACATCCGCTCCCCCGCAGGCGTCGGCGAACGCCCGGGTGAAGGCGTCGCGGAATCCGCGGGCGCGACTGCGGAAGTCCTCCTCGTCCAGGACGTAGACGGGCGTGCCGAACTCGGCGGCGAGATCGGTGACGCTCACCCCGCCGACGGACAGCACGCCGTCCGAGCGCTTGTGCGCGGTTTTCGCCCACAGCCGGGGCACCAGGGCGTTGACGTCCTCGGGAATCGCCAGCCAGGCGGGTGCGCCATAACCTTCGGCGTGCAGGGCTCCTGCTTCGTGCGCTCTCACGGTGCGGCAGCCTACCCGCGCCACCTGGGTGCGCACGGACACCCACGACCCGAACGGGCTTCACTTTCCGGGCGCAGCTGCCGATGTGTGACATTGCAGGGGAGGAGTCCGGGTGGCTGAAGTCGTGGGTAGGCCACGGATCGTGGCCGCCTTCGACGCCGCGCTCGCCTCGGTGGCGGCTGTGCTGCTGTGCGCGGAGATCGTCCTCGCGGTTCGGCTGCTCGACGGTTCCCCGCAGCTCGGCCCGGTGCTGATCGGATCGGCGGTCTGCGCGCCGATCCTGGCGCGATTCGCGGTCTCGGTCGAGGGCAAGCAAAGCGTCAGCGTCACCTTCGAATCCGCCGCGCTCGTGCTGATGCTGTTCCTCGCCGACCGGCACGTGGCCCTGGCGCTGTGGTCGATCGGGGTGGTCATCGGCCTGTTGCTCTCCCGCGCGCGCTGGCGGGCCCGGGTGTTCAATGCCGCGCTGACGGTGCTGTGCGGACTCGGCCTGACCGCCACGGTGGAGTTGATCAACCCCGGGCGGGCGACCGACGTCTCCGCGCTGATCGCGATCCTTGTGGGCTGCCTGGTCAGCACCGTGATCGACAGCGGTCTGTCCTATCTGCACGTCATGCTGCGGACCGGCGCCGGGCTGCGGACCCTGGCCACCAGCGACACGCTGATCACCACCTTCGTCAGCATGGGCCTGGCCGCCGTCGGCTTCCTCGGGGCCCTGGTCGCCCAGCTGCAGGTGAACTGGGTGATGTGGGTGCTGCTCGTGCCGGTCGGCGCGGTGATCCTGGCGTCGCAGTCGACCCGGCGCTCGATCGACGACCAGCGCCGGCTCTCGGTACTGCTGGAGGGCAGCCGGGAGCGCCGGCACCAGACCAACCAGGAGGACATCCTGCAGGCCGCGGTCGGCTATGCGATCGAACTGCTCGGCAGCGAGACGGCCCACCTGCGCGAGACCGGCCCGGCCGGCAACGAGATCGGCTCGTCCATCGACCTCGGGGACGGCCGGGAGGTGTGGCTGATCAGCCCGCCCCGACGGGACCGGACCCACTGGCTGGCCAGTGAGCGGCAGGCCCTGGACACCCTCGTCGGCGACACCGCCGAGGCGCTGGCCCGTGCCCGCCTGATCACCGAGCTCAGCCGGTTGGCGAAGGTGGACGGGCTCTCCGGCCTGCTCAACCGGACGACGTTCGCGGCCACCGTCCGCCGCCATCTGGTCGAGGCGGCCGAGACCGGGCGCTACCCGACGCTGGTCTACCTCGACCTGGACGACTTCAAGCGGGTCAACGACCTGCACGGGCACCACATGGGCGATGCGCTGGTGCGCGAAGTGGCGGGCCGAATGCGGGCGTCGGTGCCCACCGAAGGCGTCTGCGCCCGGCTGGGCGGGGACGAGTTCGCGATCCTGCTCCCACCCGACTGCCTGGTGACCCGGGTGGTCGAGACGGTGCTCGCCGCGCTCGAACAGCGCTTCACCATCGACGGCATCGCGCTCACGCTGAGCGCCAGCATCGGCGTCGCGCATGGGCAGCCCGGGATGGACGCCGACCGCTTGTTCCGCAACGCGGACCTGGCGATGTACTGCGCCAAGGCCGACCGCAACAGCAGCCCGGTCGTCTACCACGAGCAGATGGGCGTGCAGGACGACCTGCGCAACCAGCTGCGCGAGGACCTGACCAGGGCGATCGAGCGGGAGGAGTTGAAGGTCGTCTACCAGCCCGTCTGGGATCTGCACCGGCACGGCATCGACGGCGTGGAGACCCTCGTCCGCTGGCAGCACCCCACTCGCGGCCTGCTCACGGCCGAGGCGTTCATCGACATCGCCGAGGAGTCCGGGCTGATCTCCCGGGTGGGCGAGTGGGTGCTGCGGCAGGCGATGGTGGACGCGCACCGGATGGCCCGAGTCGCTGGACGCCCCTTGAGCGTGGGGGTCAACGTCTCACCGCGTCAGCTGTGGGACGACACCCTGCTGGAGTCGATCCGGGAGGTGATGGCCGCGGACACCTCGGGGACGAACCTGGTGCTGGAGCTCACCGAAGGCGCGCTGACCGGCACCGACCCGGCGATCCGGCACCGCCTCGACCGGCTGGTGCAGGCGGGCGCCGCCATCGCGCTGGACGACTTCGGCGTCGGCCACTCCTCGGTCAGCTACCTGCGGTGGTTGCCGATGCAGATCATCAAGCTCGACCCGAGCCTGCTCGACCACCTCGAGGACGGCCGCGCCAGCGACCTGGTCTCCGCCCTGATCGCGATGGGCGACGCCATGGACCTCATCGTGGTGGCCGAGGGCATCGAACGGGCCGACCAACTCGAGACCCTGCGAGACTTCGGCTGCCAACTCGGCCAGGGCCACTGGCTCTCCGCTCCCCTGCCCCTGGAGGAACTGCTGGAGCTGATCGCCCAGGCCAACTCGCGCCGAGTGGCGGTTTAACGTCGCTGGGGCCGGGTGGCGTGCCCAATGGCAACGCTTTGCGCGTACTTGCGCGGCCATGCGGCGGCTCAACGTCATCACTCGCCGCCGACGCTGGTCCGGGCCCGGAGGCGGGTGGCGAATGGTCGCGTTCGGCGGCGAGTGGCCGCGTTCGGTCCCCACCGGTCGCAGTACGACCCGCCAATGGCCGCATTCGGTCCCGACCGGACACGCTCAGCGCAACCACTCGGTACCCAACGTCACCACTCGCCGCCGACCCTGGTCCGAAGCCCCGGACCTGCGCGGTGAATGGCCGCGTTCGGCGGCGAGCGGCCGCGTTCGGTCCCCACCGATCGCAGTACGACCCGCCAATGGCCGCATTCGGTCCCGACCGGACACGCTCAGCGCAACCACTCGGTACCCAACGTCGCCACTCGCCGCCGACCCTGGTCCGAAGCCCGCACCCAGATGGCGGAAGTCGCGTCCGGCGGCCGGTGCCGGCGTTCGGGTCCCCACCCAGCCCGCTGCCACCCGGAATCCCCGGCGAACGGCCACGTTGCATGCCTAATGGCAGCGTTATACACGTACTTGCGCAACCACTCGGCGCCGAACGTCACCCCTCACCGCCGACGCTGGTCCGGGGGCCCGGGGGCGGGCGGCGAATGGTCGCGTTCGGCGGCGAGTGGCCGCGTTCGGTCCTCACCGGTCGCGGTACGACCCGCCAATGGCCGCATTCGGTCCCGACCGGACACGCTCAGCGCAACCACTCGGTACCCAACGTCGCCACTCGCTGCAAGGCCACATCCGGGCCCCGGGGTCGGGCGGCGAATGGTCGCGTTCGGCCCCCACCCGGCTCGGTGCCACCCCGAGGACCCCGGGCGAACGGCCACGTTACGTACCCAATGGCAACGTTGTACGCGTACTTTCGCGACCATTCGGCGCTCAACGTCGCCAATCGCCGCGGACCCGGCGACGGGCGGGTCAGAGCGGCGGATTGAGGGGTCCGTGACGGACGACGAGCGGTCTAGCTGTCCAGGATGCTGCGCAGGCGTTGCAGGCGTGCGGACAGTTCACGCTCGAAGCCGCGCTCGGTGGGACGGTAGTAGCGGCGGCCGACGACGGGGTCGGGGGCGTATTGCTGGGCGGCCACGCCCATCGGGGCGTCGTGGGCGTACTGGTAGCCCTGACCGTGTCCGAGGGCCTTGGCACCCTTGTAGTGCGCGTCGCGCAGATGCGACGGAACGGTTCCCAGGCGTCCGGCACGCACGTCCGCGATCGCATCGTTGATGGCCATGTAGGACGCATTGGACTTCGGCGCCGTGGCGATGTGCACGACCGCCTGGGCGAGGATGATCCGCGCCTCCGGCATCCCGATCAGCTGCACCGCCTGGGCAGCCGCGATGGCCGTCTGCAGAGCCGACGGATCGGCCATACCGACGTCCTCGCTCGCGGCGATGAC
>JBDIAG010000344.1:0-5492 GCA_039812305.1 Actinomycetales bacterium
CTGAGCGGGTTCGCGCTGTGGGCGACCCTGATCGCCGGAGTCACCCTGATCGCCTCCGGCCCGTTGTCGTACACGATCAGCTCCGACTTCGCCCGCTACCTGCCGGAGAAGACCAGCCCCGTCGCGGTCGCCGGCTACACCGCCTTCGGCAGCATGCTCCCCGCCGTCGTGGTCGGATGCATCGGAATCTTCGCTGCCGGCACCGTCGACATGAGCGACCCGGAGATCGGCCTGAAGAGCTTCGGGCCCGACTGGTTGCACGTGATCTTCCTGGTGGCCGTCGTCGTCGGTGTCATGTCGAATAACACACTCACCACGTACAGCGCGGGGCTGGCTCTCCAGGCCGTCGGCGTGCCGGTCACCCGGGCCGTCGCGGTCGTCATCACCGGAGTGATCGCCTTCGCGATGACCATGTACGCCCTGCTGGTGTCCGACTTCCTGGCCACCGTCGCCGACCTGCTCTCGCTCATGGTGACCTTGGTCGGGCCGATCATGGCCGTCTACATGGCCGACATCTTCCTGCGGCGCAACCGGTACGACGGCCTGGAACTCAGCGATTCCAGCCCGGCGTCGAGGTTCTGGTTCACCGGCGGCGTCAACATCGCCGGTGCGGTCGCGGTGATCACCGCCGCCGTCCTCTCGCTCCTGTGTGCCTACGCGCCCGGCGTCTTCACCGGGCCGATCGCGGTGGCGATGAACGGCTTGGACCTGTCGCTGCCGGTGGGCATGATCGTGGCCGGCGTCCTCTACGTCGTGCTGTACCGAGCGCTCTACGGCACGCCGGAGCTCCGGCGATGACCGTCTGGTATCGCGGTGGCCGCGTCTTCACCGCCGAGCCGCAAACCCCCTGGGCCCAGTCCCTCGTCGTCGCCGACGGCCTGTTGCGCTTTGTCGGGGACGACGCGGGCGCCGCCCGGATCGCCGGCGGGGCCGAGACCGTCGATCTGGACGGGGCGCTCGTCCTGCCCGGATTCGTCGACGCCCACACGCACCTGCTCGGAATGGGCGAGGCCACGTCCCAGGTCTCGCTCGGCGCGGCCACCGACCTCGCCGACATCCAGGAGCGGCTGCGGGCCTACGCGGCGGCCCGGCCGGACGCGCCACGGCTGCTCGGGCACGGCTGGCTCTATCCGGCGCTCGGCGGACGCGCTCCGCATCGCGACCTGCTGGACACGGTCGTGCCGGACCGTCCGGTCTACCTGGCAGCGAACGACCAGCACTCCTCCTGGGTCAACTCCGCCGCTCTGGCCGAACTCGGCATCGACGACTCGACCCCGGATCCGATCGGGGGCGAGATCGTGCGCGATCCGTCCACCGGTGCGGCGACCGGCCATCTGCAGGAGATGGCCTCGCTCGGGATGATGCGCGACTTCCTCGACTCGACCGTGACCGACGCCGACCGGGACGCGGCGCTCGCCGCCGCCTTCTCGCACTACCTCGCCGACGGCGTCACCGCCGTGGTCGACATGGGGCTCAACCCCGACGACCTGGCCACGATGGAACGAGCCGTCGTCGGCGGCACCCTCCCGCTGCGGGTGGCCGGCCATTGGCTGGTGACACCCTCCGCGACTCCCGAGGAGAACCTGGCCAAGGTCGAGGTCGCGGCCGCGCACGCGGCCCGGCTCGACTCGCCCTGGCTCCGGGTGGCCGGCATCAAGATCATGGTGGACGGCGTCATCGACTCGTGCACCGCGGCGATGCGTGCGCCTTTCGCGGACGGATCGCACCCCGGCCCGATCTGGACGCGGGAGGCCCTCGTCCCGGTGGTGATCGCGGCCGACGCGGCCGGCCTGCAGATCGCGATGCACGCGATCGGCGACGAGGCGTCCGACATCGCTCTGGACGCCCTGGAGGCCGCACTCGCGGCCAACGGGCCGCGGGACCGGCGGCACCGCATCGAGCATCTGGAGACGGTCGCGCCGGAGAACGTCGAGCGGCTGGCCCGGCTCGGGGTGGTCGCGTCGATGCAGCCGGTCCATAGCGATCCGGCGATCCAGGCGAACTGGCGGGCGATGCTCGGCGACGACCGGGTCGAGCGGGGCTACCCGTGGCCGGAGTTCAGCAACGCCGGAGCCGTGGTGGCCTTCGGGACGGATGCCCCCACGGCTCCACACCCGCCACTGCCCAACATGTTCATCGCCGCGACGCGACGCTCGGCGATCGATCCGAGCCTGCCGCCGAACCTGCCCGGCTACGCCCTCCCGCTGGCCGAGGCGCTGGGTCACGCGACCCGCGACGCCGCCTACGCCTGCCGATGGGACGGGCTGACCGGGCGACTGACCGCGGGCCTGGCCGCAGACTTCGTCGTCCTCGACGCCGATCCGTTCGTGACCGGGCCCGATTCCCTGCTCACCACCCGGATCGCGCGGACTGTCGTCGGCGGCACGGTGCGACACGAGTGAGGCGAGTGGGTGATCCGCGGGTCATGATGGCCGACTAGCCACGGCTTCCGCCCATCACGCGGGGCGAACGGGAAGTATCCTGATGCCGTCGGGGCGTGTTTGAAAGGGATCCATGACGAACGAAGACATCCAGACCGCGGGAACAGCGGATGGCAAGAGGTCGACCGAGACCGACGAGCGGGTGATGAACCTGCTCTCCGAGCACGTCCCGCTGTCGCTGATCGTGGACCTGTCGACGCCGGAGGGCCCCGACTCGCAGGAGATCCTCACCGAGGAGGGCGAGCCCGAAGACGCCTGGTGGGACGTGGCCGGCGACGGTTCCGCGGCCGGGGACGACGAGCCCGAGGGCAGCGACGAAACGGCCTGACCGGCTGGGAACAAGTCGATTTCGTTCTGGCCCTGTGCACCTGTAGACTTCTTCTCGCTTCGGCGCCATTAGCTCAATTGGCAGAGCAGCTGACTCTTAATCAGCGGGTTCGGGGTTCGAGTCCCTGATGGCGCACCATAGTTCTGTGAGGTCTCCGCGCGTTCCCTGCGGTTGATCCAGGTCTCTTCTCTGGCCCTTGTTCGCTCATGAGCTGTGCCACATTCCTCCCGAACGCCCGACACGAGGGCCAAGTCCGCCGTCACAGTGTTCAGATGGACGACGGCCGACCAAGCACGCATAGGGGTTCGCCCGAACGGGTGATGATGTGCACCCAAAGTGATGGCTTAGTTGAAGAACCAAGGAACCAGTGGCGCCGTTGCGTCATCGTGGGATGGCAAGTCGGTCGTTCCGTCTAGCGGGTATCAGGACAGGGGATTGACCCTCCTTACAGACAGTGACCAACCGGAAGCGAATGGTGAGACTGATGAGTCACCACAGTGTCGAGACCTCGTGCAAGGCGGGCAACCACGCCCGCTGCGGCGGGTGGGTCGAGAGCTGGGACACGCCCGGTCAACGGTTGGCATGCTCGTGCGCCTGTCACGAAGGCGAGCAGGCGACGCATCACCAGCCGTTGACCGCGCGACTCCTGATCATGGCCGGCTGACCCCCGCCCTCGGATCGCCCGCCCGCTCGGGGCGGGCTACAGGTACAGCCCCGTACCCTGCTCGCCGGCTTCGGCCGTGGCGACCGCGTGCAGATCCCGCTCACGCAGCAGGATGTACGTCGAGCCCTGCAATTCCACTTCACCGCGCTCCTCCGGATCGAAGAGCACCCGATCACCCAGACCCACTGCGCGGACGTGTTGACCGACCGCACTCACCACTCCCCACGCCAAACGCTTGCCCATGGCAGCCGTCGCCGGGATCACGATCCCCGCGTTCGAGCGGCGCTCGCCCGCTTCGTCCGCGGTGGAGACAAGAATCCGGTCGTGCAGCATCCGGATGGGAAGTCGGGTCGGCGCGTTCGTCACCCGCCAAACCTATCCTGCGGGCCACACCCGATCTATCCACGCAATACCGCTCCGCCCCTGAGCAGTCAGCCCTTCTTCTTGCGTCGCGAACGCAGCAGGAGAACCAGGACGAAGAGGACGAAGGCCGCCCCACCCGCGGCAGCCAGCCGCTCGATCCTCGGTGCGCCCTGCTCGTCGAAGACGGTGTCGCGGAATCGAGCGACCGCCTCCTCCTTGCTCTGGTTGACCAGTGCCTTCGGATGTGCCCGGGTGGTGAGCTCATCGACCGTATCCGCCAGCCGGTGCTGGCGCTCCGCGATCTCGGCGCGGATCTCGTCGGGCGTCTGCGACTCATTGCCCATGCTTGACTCCTTCTCCCGGGGACCTAGGCGTACCGCGCTCATTCTTGCCTGCTACCGCCGTCAGCGCGCACTCTGAACCGCCGTAGGGTGTCGCCCATGTCTTCGGAATCCTCTCAGCCGACCCGGCTCGCGGTCGGCGACGACGCGCCGGACTTCACCCTGCCGACCGCGGACGGCGGTGCCTTCACGCTCTCCGAGCACCGGGGCGAGCACGTGATCGTCTACTTCTACCCGGCGGCGATGACGCCCGGCTGCACGACGCAGGCCTGCGACTTCCGGGACAGCCTGGAGTCGCTGGCTGCCCAGGGCTACACGGTCGTCGGGATCTCCCCCGACCCCGTGTCCAAGCTGGAGAAGTTCGTGACGAAGGAGTCCTTGAACTTCCCGCTGGCCTCGGACGTCGACAAATCCGTGATGACCGCCTATGCCGCGTTCGGAGAGAAGAAGAACTACGGCCGGATCGTGCAGGGCACGATCCGCTCCACGATCATCGTCGGGCCGGACGGCAAGGTCGAGCACGCCGCCTACAACGTCAAGGCCACCGGCCACGTCGCCAAACTGCGCCGGGATCTCAAGCTCGGCTGATAGTCGAAATACGGTGCCGGGCCCGGTCCGGTGCGGGATATCCTGAGCCGCGCGCGGGAGTGGTGTAACTGGCAGCCACGCAGGATTTAGGTTCCTGTGTCTTCGGACGTGCGGGTTCGAGTCCCGCCTCCCGCACCATGCTCGCCGCCGATCGGACGCGACACCGGTTGCGTTGCACGGGGATCGGCCCGGCGGACGAATTCGATCCCGACTCCCGGGTCGGGACGCATCGCCGCGTGGCCCGTGGCACGGGCCGGCGGGCGACGCAGCTCGAAGCTGCCCCGGGCGACCAGTCGAGCGAGCATCACCGTCAGCTCGGTGACCGCCAGATGCGACCCGAGGCACCGATGCTGACCGCCGCCGAACGGCACGTACTCCCCCGTCGCCCGACGCGGCTGATCGATCCATCGGTCGGGTCGGAACCGGGCCGGGTCGTCGTACACCGACGGATCCCGATGAGTCACGTACGGGCTGTAGATCACCAGGTCTCCGGGACGCACCCGAGTTCCGCGGAAGTCGAACCCCCGCACCGCGTGGCGGGCCGAGATCATCGCCGGCGGATAGAGGCGGAGCGCCTCGGTGACCACGCTGCCGGTCAGTCTGAGATGGGCCAGATCCGCCGGGCCCGGAGCTGAGTCGCCGAGCACGTCGAACAGTTCGTGCCGCACCCGCCGTTGCCAGTCGGGGTGAGCCCCCAAGAGGTACCCCACCCAGCCCATCGCCGCCCTCGTGGTCTCGTACCCGGCGGCGATCCGGGTGACCGCCTG
>JBDIAG010000345.1:0-5484 GCA_039812305.1 Actinomycetales bacterium
GGCGAGGGCGTCGTGCGGCTGACCTGGCCGCCGTCGCCCGCCGAAGCGGACGGATGGTTCGCCTACCGGATCGTCTCCAGCGAGGAGTACCCGCCGACCTCGGCACCGGACAGCTTCGAGCTTCTCGGGGTCACCCGCCGCACCGAGGCGCTCGATCCCCGGCCGCTGCAGGCGGCCGTGCGGCACCTGGCCGTCTGGGTGAACAGCGGCCGCACCGAGGAGGAGGCCCGCGCCGCCCAGCCACGGCTGCACGCCGTCGGCCGGGTCGTGGCCGGCGTCCGGAATCTCAGCCTGCGGGTCGAGGGGCCTCGCGTCTTCGGGCACTGGGAGGCGCCGATCGGGATGACCCGGGCCCGGGTGATCAGGCTGGCGGCCGAGCTCGCGGCGAGTCGCCCGGGTTACGACGCCTCCGCCGAGTTCGACGAGATCACCGTCAAGGCAACGGGTTTCACCGACCGTCCGGCCAGGGGCGGGGTCTTCGAGTATCGCGTCTTCGCCGTCGTCGACGTCGACGGGAACGACGTGCTTGCCGCGCCGGCGACCGCTCAGGTCACCGTCGACGAGAACGTCGAGCCGGTGGAGGATCTGGCGATCGACCGGGACGGCGAGCAGCTCGTCCTCACCTGGGGCGCCCCGCCGATCGGCCGGGTGGAGATCTACCGGGTCGACTCGCCCCCGCCGGAGGCGCTGACCGGTGCGCGGCTGTCCCGCGATGCCCTCGCCGTCCAGATCCCGCCGCGGCACCGGCTGGTGCAATCGGTGGACGTCTACGACGGTCGGGCGGTGATGACCGACGTCACCCTCCCGGCCGGCTGGACCAGGGCGTACTTCGTCCCGGTCACGGTCCTGGACGATCGGCACCTGCGGGTCGGTCGGCCGAGCGTCCTGGTGCTGCCTCAGCCACCCACCGAGCTCCGCCTGGTCGAGCGGGTCAGCCGCCAGGTGCTGTCGTTCGCCTGGCCGGAGGGCGTGGAGATGGTCTGGGTGGTGCGCAGCCCGCGCGGGGCGGAGCCGTCGGCACCGGCCACCCGTCCGCTGGCCGAGCTCACCCATCAGGAGTACGACGAGCAGGGCGGGATCCATCTGCGGGACACGCTGCCCGAGGACGGGTGCGACCTGCACGTCTACGGCGTGATGTTCCATGCCGGCAAGCCGGTCTTCTCCGAACCGGCGGTGGTCGGCTACCCGGGTCTGCACCGGCTGAGGTACCGGGTCAGGGTGGAGCGGCCGCCCGCCCCGGAACCGGTGCGCACCGGCCTCTTCGGTCGTCGTGCCCAGCAGGCACCCCCGCCGGCTCCCGCCGTGCGTCAGCTCCAGGTCAAGGTCTCCCGGCCGATGGCTCGCGTGCGGCTGATCCTCGTGCACAACCCGACCCGGCTGCCGTTGACCAGCCATGACGGCCGGGTGGTCTTCGAGGAGGAGCACAGCCTGACCCCGGAGGAGGAGCCCGTGATCGGTGGCCCGTTGCCGGAGCTGCCCGGCTTCCTCCGGCTGTTCGTGGCGGGTCTGCCACCGGACCGGCCGCCGGTCGCGGTCCTCGACCCGCCGATCCAGGATCTGCGTCATCGTGCGGCCGGCGGGGAAGGGGGCCGGTGATGACCGGGGTTCGCGCATCGTCCTGGGACGAGGTCGAGTGGCAGCAGTTCGCCTATGCCTCGGTCGGCCGGCTGCCCGGCACCGACCGGGGCGGCTGGGGCACGATCGCCAGCACCACCACCGTCGAGGTGATGGAGGCCTTCCGGGGCTGGGTCAGCGGCCGGCTGGAGAGCGGCGTGACGATGCCGGACTTCCCGGAGCCGCGGGACCTGGAGGGCCGGCCGGTGCGGTTGCGAGCCGGGGTCGACGCGAGGCGCCCGGGCGGGCCGGTGGAGGTGTTCGCGCACAGCATCGACGCCGGTCAGGACGCCAGCGACCGACCGGGCAACGTCTGCACCCATGTCGCGCTCGCCCCGACGCAGACCCTGCCGCGGCCGATCGAGCTGTGGCGCTCGCCGGACTGGGCGCGACCGTACCGGGCCGAGCAGACCGCCGGGGTCCGGCTGCCGGCGCGGCTGCGGCCGGGGCCGCTGAACGCCGAGTACATCCGCGGCTGGGCCGCCTCCGGCGACGGCGCCATGGCGTTGGGCTGGATGCTGGACGCGGCCGCCCATGCCCGGGCCTCCCGCCGGCTCCTCGTGCTGGCCACCCGGTCGCCGGACGAGGCGGCCCACTGGATCGCCGTGTTCAGCCACCTCAGCGCCCGGGCCGTCGGCCCCCAGTTCTCCACCTTCGAGGACGCTTTGTCGCTGGATACCGCGCGCGGGCTCGGCCTGTGGGTGATCGGGATGGGCGCCGAGGCGATCCCGTCCGCCCTCTTCGGCCTCGCCGACGTGCTGGTCGTGGATCCGCGCTGGCACGTCGAGCCGGAGCCCGACGGGGGCGGCTGGCGGCTGCCCGGTGGCCGCCGCGTCCCGGCCGGTCCCTGGCCGGTGGTCGCCGTGGAGCTGTTCGACCTGGAGACGCAGGCCGATGCCGTGCTGACGGCCGCCGACACGCTGGCGGCCTCGATCGGCCCGGAGGTCGAGCAGGCCCCGATCTACTGGTGCACGGCGACCGCGCTGCTGCTGGCCGACGGCATCGAGGTGATGGACCGGGTCACCCTGCTGAAGTCCGTGCTGCAGGAGGCCCCGGACGGAGCGCCGGAGGAGACTCTGGACACGTTGCTGGACGAGTACACCTCGGCCGGCGGGCTGCCCGGTTCGGGGCGCTGGCAGGAGCTGACCTCGGCCCGCAACCGGGTCATCCGGGAATCCGCACTGTCGGCGCTGGTCGAGGCCTGCCTGCAGAACGACGACGTCGACGACGCGCCGGCGATCGCCCCCCTGGACCGCTCCGGGGTGGCCTACCGGCTGCGGCGCGAGATCGCCGCGGCGATGGATCGCGGTCCGGAGCCGGTCCGGGAGTACCTGCTGGCCAACGGCCTGGCTCCCCACCCCGAGCCGACACCGGCCGCGCCGGGCCGGCGAGCGGGACAGGTCCCGGCCCACCAGGACCGGGCCGCCTCCGGATGGGTCGCGACTCCCGGCTGGGACGTCACCGAACCGATGGACGTCCGGCCGCTGCCACGGATCGAGCTCGAGATGCCGGCCGACCTTCCGGAGGTGGCGTTGCCCGACCCGACGCCGCAGCCGTCGCCCTCGGCGGCGGGGGCCGGGGCGGGGGCGGGGCGCGAACCAGCCGCGGCTGCCCGGCCCGCACCGCAGACACTGGCGACCGGAGACCTGCTCCGCCGGCTGGACGCGCTGAGCATCGACCGCACAGCGGTGACCTGGATGGCCGAGGCGGTGCTCCGGCTGCACAAGATCCTCACCGACGAGCACGGCCTCGTCGAGATGCCCGTCGAACTGTCCGGGTTCGCCGCCTACTACCTGGCCGGGGAGCCCCACCGGGCCCCGGTCGGGGAGAAATGGGCCGTGTACGCCGCCCAGGTCTGGCAGCACGCGGCCCAGGCCGGCCGGTCCACCGAGCAGGCGCGGTCGGTGCTGCTGGGCGAGATCGTCGCCGCCGCGGCACGCGATCCCAAGCTGTGGCCGGTGCTGCCGCCCGAGCTCACCGAGCAGGTCGCCGCCCGCATCGGGCCGTCCCGGGAACACGCCGCGCCGGAGACCGGCAGCATCGCACCGTCCGACCGGAACAGCCCGCCGAACCGCGAGGAACCGCCGCCGGGCCGGCGGTCGTTCCTGGGGGGCCGGCGCTCCGCGGAGAGCCGGCGGGCCGACTCCGGCGAGACGGGGCACTGGAGAGGAGCACGATGAACGTCATCGAACTGGGCCCCGGCCAGGAGGTGGGGCTGCCCCGGGTGCCGATCCGGGTCCGCGTCACCTCCACGTCGCGCACGCAGGCCAGGCTGGATGCGATCGGTGCCGTCGGCGCCCACCGGATCTCGGCCGGCGAGATCGTCGTCCTGCCCAAGGGTGGGCAGGTGCAGCTGAGCGTCGCCCCGGCCGGCGGCGGAGCGTTCGCCGAGAACGATCAGGTCGGCCTGTCCCTGCGCGCGGAGGGCGGCAAGGAGCAGGTCGAGGTGGCCCAGTCCTCCGTCGTGTCGATGAACTCGGCCAGGCTGGCGGTGCTGGAGATCGGCGTGAACCTGCTGGTGCGCGCCACCGGTCCGCAGCGGGCGCCGGAGTGGCTGGCCAGCGGCATCAACGCGCTGCGCCGCTGCGGCGTGGACGAACGGGACCGCGCCGAGCCGGGCGAGTGGGCGATGGTCGTGGACGGCTCCGCGTCGATGCTCAGCCTGGCCGGCGACGGCAGCCTGGAGGAGTTGCTGCGACTGGTCTGCGGGGTGCTCTACGGCTGGACCAACCGGCTGCCCGGCCTCGTGCTGCGAACCACGACCGGCCCCGAGGTGGACGTGACCGCGGCGACGCGAGGCCCCGAGCTCGAGCTGGCCACGCTGCTGGCGCCCGCCCCGGCGGCGTGGTCGCGGGTGGCTCCGGCGGTGCGGGCGGGCGCCCGCAAGATGGACGTCGTGGTGCTGCTGACCGATGGCGTGCCGGTGGATGCCGCCGCCCTGTCGGCGGATCTGCGCACCACCAAGGGCCGCCTGATCGTGGTGACCACCGGTCGTTCGAGGTTCAGCGTCGGCACGCGCGCGGCGTCCGGGGATCTGCCGAGCTGGCAGGAGGAGCTCGCCGGGTTGGAGCCGGTGGCGGCGCAGGCCAACGGCCGGGTGGTCGCATTGCCGACCGAACCCGACCCCGCCCGCGGTTCGGTGCCCCGGCTGGTGCTGGACGACGAGGTGACCGCGCGGTTCGCGGCGGCGATGGTGGCGGCGCCGGTGACGGGGTGGTCGGCCGTCGATCGATCCGTGGGCGCGACGGACGACGGAAGAGGTACCTGGTGAAGTGCCCGTGCTGCTTCTTCCCGATGCAGCCGCTCCCGGCCATCGGCGTCTGCCAGGGCAGCTGCCCGAGCGAATCGCAGTCGTGGGGGGCCGAGCGTGCCCGCGGCTACGAGGTCGTCAGTCCGACGATCTTCCAGCTCAACGGTGAGATCTCGCCCTGCCCGAAGTGCCACGGCCCGGCGGGGGAGGCCTGCGGCTACTGCGGCTACCCGATCCCGGCCGCCTGCCGCGGCCGCGACGGTGCGCCGCTGCCGGGCACCTTCCTCACCTTCGCCGGCGCCAAGACGACCGGGAAGTCGCTGACGATCGCGACCATGATCCAGCAGTTCCGGCTGCTGGCGATCCGGTTCTGGCAGTACCCGGTGAACCCGGTCGGCACCACGCAGCAGCGGTTCGAGGCCGCCTACCTCAAGCCGTTGTTCCACGAGCGGCAGGTGATGCAGTCCACGCCCGACCTGCGGACCGACTCGCCCGCCCGGGAGCCGCTGATCTTCGTCTACCGGGCGCCGGGGCCGGGCGGCGCGATGGTCGACCGGATCGTCGCCGTCCGGGACGTGCCCGGCGAGGATCTGGAGTCGCTCGGCAACGGCACCACCGAG
>JBDIAG010000346.1:0-5466 GCA_039812305.1 Actinomycetales bacterium
CCACGTCCTGCGCGACCTGGACGACGCCCGCGCCCTGATCGCCGCCGCCGGCAACGCCGGCACCGCGGCCGTGCTGGGCGCCGGCGTGCTCGGCGTCGAGATCGCCTGCGGGCTGGCCGGTCGCGGCCTCGACGTGACCCTGATCGGTCGCAGCGGCGTGATGGACCGGCAGCTCGACGAGTCGTGCTCGGCGGCGATGACCGCCGCGCTCGGGGCCGCCGGAGTGCGGACGGCCCACGGGCGTCGGGTGCGGGTGCTGGCGAAGGGAGACGAGGTCGACGAAGCCCCGGGCCGCGGCGGCGAGCCCCCGGAACGACCGAACGCCGCCGGGCGAGTGGCGGGGGTCGAGGTGGACGGCGCCCACGTCTGCGCCGACCTGCTCGTTCTGGCGTGTGGCACCACCCCGCGAACGGCACTGCTCCAGTCGTCCGGGCTCCCCCTCGGCCGCGGCGTGGTGGTCGGCGCCGACTTGGCCAGCCCCGCCGATCCGGCGATCTACGCGATCGGCGACTGTGCCGAGCCTCCTTGCGGGGCAACGGGTCTGGTCGCCCAGGGGTGGGACCAGGCGCGCTCGCTGGCGGCTCGACTGGCGGGTGAGGTGCCACCGCCGCTGGGCGGGGCCACCTCCGACGCGGTGGTGAAGGTCAAGGCCGAACGGCTGGTCGCGGTGGCGATGGGGGAGTCCGGCTCGAACCGGCGAGTCGGTGACCGCCGCCTGGCGATGAGCGACCCGGACGCCGGCCGGCACGTCGAGGTGGTGGTCCGCGACGACACGCTGGTCGGGGCGATCTGCATCGGCGACGGCGCGCTGGCGGCCGACCTCACCTCCACGTTCACTCGGGGCACGCCGATTCCGGTCGACCCGGCACATCTGCTGATCCGCTCCGCACCGGGGATGGCGCCGAGCGGCGGAACCGCCGGGTCGCTGACCAAGCTGCCCGACCGGGCCACGATCTGCCGCTGCAACGGGGTGAGCAAGGGCGACATCGTCGGCTGCTGGCGACAGGGCGCACGCAGCGTCCAGGAGGTGGCCTCCGCCACCCGGGCGACCACCGGTTGCGGCACCTGCACCGGCACGGTCAAGGACATCCTCGACTGGGTCGGCGCCGCCGAAGGTGCCGAGGATCAGCCGACATCGCCGGAGAACGCCGCCGAACCGTTTCCCGCCCAGCGGGCTGAGGTATGACTCTGAGGTGACTCTCCCGCCGGAGACCGGGCCCGCGCTGCCCGGTCACGTCCTCCGCGCCCTGCAGAACAGTTCCGGTTGGCTGGATTCCTGGATCGTCCCGGCCGTCCTGGTCGGCGCCACGGTGCTGCTGCTGACGTGGTTCGTCCGTCGCCGGACGACTTCGCGCCGGGCCTGGCCGGTCGTGCCCGCGATCGTGACGGCACTCGTGCTGAGCGTGGCGGCGGTGGCCAACTGTCTCTCCGGTTACGTCCCGTCGGTCGCGGCCGCCCAGGTGCTGCTCGAGGGGATCTCCAAGCGGGTCGAGGGCCGGGGCCGGGGCGAGGTCAGCGTCGTCCGGATTCCGGTTCCGCCGCAACGACATCTGAGCGTGAGCGACACCTACGTCTACACGCCGCCGGGGTATCGCCGGGGTGACCGGCGCTATCCGGTGGTGTACCTGATCCACGGCTCGCCGGGCCTGTCCTCGGACTGGGTGGTCGCCGGCGACATCGACAACACGATGGACATCCTCATCACGTCCGGGCTCGTCCCGCCGATGATCGTCGTCGCGCCGGACGCGAACTCGGCCTCCAACGACGACACGGAGTGTCTGGACTCGACCCGTCCCGGTGGTCCGCAGGTCGCGACCTACCTCGACCGGGACGTCGTGGACTACGTCGACGCCCACTTCCGGACGCTCGCCGACGCGCGGCACCGGGTCATCGGCGGGTTCTCGATGGGTGGCTACTGCGCGGTCGACCGTGGGCTGCGCAGCGACCGGTACTCGACCATCCTGGCCGTCGCCCCGTACGACAACCCGGGCGCGGGCGGTCGGGCCATGCTGAGCACGCAGGCCGAGTTCGAGGCGGCCAGCCCGAGCCGCTACATCCCGGCCGGGCAGCACCATTCGCCGGTCGCAGTCTTCCTGGACACCGGAGCCGGGGTGAGTGCCGGCGAGCGCGCCCAGATCCAGCTGTTGGCCGACGCACTCACCCGGGCCGGGGAGAAGGTGGAGTACCGCCTCGAGCCGGGCCAGGACCATTCCTGGACGATGGCGCGGCTGGCGATGGCCTACGGGCTGGTGTTCGCCGGCGAGCAGGTGAAGGGCTCCTGACCGCTCCGGGGCGACGGGTGCCCGGTGACATCCGTCATGGCCGGACCATGACGGGGACCGGGAATGTCGTGAACCGCCGCACTGCCGTCCACGCCGATGCTGGGTGATGGTGGATACATGAACCCCCACAACGAGATCCCTTCGCACTTCGACCCCGCCGGGGCGGCGCCGGACGCGGCGACCCGGTCCGTTGCACTCGCTCCCCGTCCCCCGCGGGAGTACTTCCACGACCTGCGGGAGGACCGGCCCCGCTGGTGGAAGCCGGTGCTGATCGCCGTGGTCATGGTGGTCGCCTACCTCGTCGCCAGTTTCGGCCTCGGTATCGCCGCCATCGGGATCGAGACCATGCGCGGGAATCTGCGCACGGACCAGGTGATGAACGGCGAGATCACCATGACTCCGCTGGTGTTCGGCTCGGCGCTGCTCTCCCTGGCGATCCTGTGGCCGGTCAGTCTGCTCCTGCACAAGCTGTTCTATCCGGGCAGGCCGGTGGGCGCGCTCTACTCGGTCGTCGGCCGCTTCCGCTGGCGCTGGGCCGCCAGGGCCGTGCTCGTCGCGGTGGCCATCCAGGGGGTCTACTACGCCCTGGCGGCGGTGTTCTTCCGGGAGCACCTCGGCATGTCCGACGTGGTCGCGGACCCGCTGCCCTGGCTGATCGTGGTCGTCCTGCTGATGCCGGTGCAGGCGGCCGCCGAGGAGATCTCCTTCCGGGGTCTGCTGGGCCGCAGCATCGGCGGCCTCTTCGCCCGCGCCGGCGTCGCGCTGGCCGTCGCCCTGACGATCAGCACGCTCGCCTTCGGTCTCGCGCACTTCGCCTCCGACCCCTGGCTGATCGCCTACTACACCGGCTTCGGCCTGGTGATGGGCGTGGTGGCCTGGCGCACCGGTGGCATCGAGGCGTCCATCGTGCTGCACGGGGTGAACAACCTGCTCTCCGGTGGTCTCGGGGCCTTCTTCTCCGATCTCTCCCACGGCATCGACCGCAGCGCCGGAGCCGGCAGCCCGGTGATCCTGGTGCACCTGGCCGTGATCGCGGCCATCGGCGCCATCCTGGTCTGGATGGCCGGCCGCAGCGGCCTCGCGGTCACCACGCAGCCCGATCCCGGCGCTCGCGTCCCCGGTCGGTAGTCGGGACCGTTCGGCCGGTCGGTTGTGGGTCTCGGAGACCCACGAACGACCGGCCGGAGCGTGTTTGGCGTCCACCCGGTCACAATCGACAGGTGACCGGGTGGACGCGCGGCGGCGCGCTCGATGTAACGGCGGATCGCTGATCGGCCAAGGACGGGTATGAACAGCGACCACGACCTCCGGCGCATCGGGCAGGATCCCGATGCGTTCGAGGCGTTCTACCGCGAGCACCTGCCCGCCGTCCGCAGGTTCGTCGCCCGCCGGGTCGACGACCCGCATCGCGCGGCGGACCTGACCGCGGACATCTTCCTGGCCGCGATCGACGGCGCCCGCGGATACCGGGCGGACCGGGGCAGTCCGGCGGCGTGGCTGACCGGGGTGGCCCGCAACGTCATCGCCGCCGACGCCAAGAGACGGCGGCGCGATCGCGAGGCGACGACCCGGATCGCCGGCCGGCGCCTGCTCGATCCCGACGCGATCGCCAGGATCGAGGAGCGCATCGACGCCGAGCGGGAGGTCCGGCGTCTCTACGAAGCTCTCGCCCACCTGCCCGCCCGGGACCGGGCTCTGATGGAACTGGTCGCGGTCGACGGGCTCACGATCACCGACGCGGCCGCAGTGCTGGGCGTGAAGCCGGGTACCGCGCGGGTCCGGCTGCACCGAAGCCGGCACCTGGTCCAGTCCCTGCTGCCGCCGCAGTGCGATGCGGTGGCGGCCCTCACTCCGGAGGTGCACCGATGACCGACCTCGATCGCTTCGAGACCGCCCTGCTGACCGAACTACGACACGAGGTGGCCGCCCGATCTCCGCAGCCCGGGTGGCGGCCCGCGCGCCCGGCCGGGCGTCGACCCGGACCGCGGCTGGCCCTGGCTGGTGGCCTGGCGGCCGCCGTCACCTCTGCCGTGGTGGCCGGGGCCCTGCTGCTCGGGCCCGCTCCGGCCTACGCCCTGGACGCCGAGCCGAACGGCGACATCGTCGTCACCATCAACAGCCTGCGCGACGCCGACGGCCTGGAACGCGCACTGCGCGCCGAAGGCGTCAACGCGGAGGTGGACTACGAGCCGATCACCGGCGACTCGCTGCCGGTGCCGCCGCCGGACGGTGGGGACTCGCCGACTCCCGGCCTCTCGCAGCGCCAGGACTCCGGGAGCAGCTCCGGCGGTGCGGCGGACCCCGGTGTCGCGACGTCGCCGGAGTCGGAATCCGGTGTCCGCCACGCCCGCCCGGGGTCGGACGACCCGATCGCCGAGCCTCGGACCGGCAACGCCGCACCCCCGTCGGACGACGCCTGCACCATGAGTGTGGAGCATCTCGCCGACGGTCAGGTGACCTTCCGGGTACCCGCCGCCTTCGTGAACAGCGACGCCGTTCTGCACATCACGACGATGGCACCGGCGGACACGACCGACCACGGCATCAGCGGCCTCTCGGTCAACTGGGAGGGCGGCACCTGTTAGCACTAGTGATTCCTGGTCGGTTGGCGCGAGGGGGCGCCGACCGGGAGTCCGGTGAGTTCGCCGACCGGGTGGGATGGCTACTGGGGGACCACCAGCCGCCCGGCTCGCCCCTGGCACCCAGCTTATTCGGGCGCTTTGTCCGGATGGTGTGGAGAGGGTGGCCAGATAGCGCACGTGCCAGAGGCGGGACGCCATCACCCAAGCCCCGGTCATGTCCGAATGGTCTTATGAGGCCGGGTTCGGATGTCTGCGAGGGGGGTGCTGCTCGTCGCCCCGCCGGTTCCGGTCGCACCGTGCGCCTGATCCCGGTGCCGAGCAGCCGCCTGTTCGCGCGTTGACCAGGTATGTGTCGAGCAGCCGGCGATCGCTGGCTGCTCGGCCGACAACCGGTCAACGTGCGAATACCTGGTCAATCGAGCAGCCGCCCGCGCCGATCGCGATCGTGCTCCCCGACCCGCGGCCGGGTTCTGTCACCGAAAGCCCGGATACGGGTCCGGCGTGACAGAACCCGGCCGCTGGCCGTCCCCGGGAGCCGGTCGGGAGTTCACAGAGAGGGCTCGGGGGTGAGAGGTCCAATTTGCACAGCTGAAACATGAGCG